>NZ_JAFCMD010000035.1:0-53870 GCF_018130105.1 Bradyrhizobium sp. AUGA SZCCT0160 | reverse complement strand
TGCAGCTTTGTTTGCACTATTCGCACACGAGACCGCGGGTGCAGCGCGCATCCGGCATTCCCTGCGCCCTCTGAATTTTTTGGGGGCGAACGATTTCAAGCACAACTCGGGCGCAACGCGTCGCGAGAATGCGAAGCCACATCCACGTGTCGTCCCGGCGAAGGCCGGGCCCCATAACCCCAGGGAGTAGTTTTGCGAATGGTCTCTGCTACCGAGCTTCATAGAGAGATCACGCGGTATGGGTCCCGGCCCCCCGTGCGCAATTGCGCACTAGGCCGGGACGACAGCAGAAACCGATCAAATCACCTCGAGCACCAGCTCCATCGTCATCAGCACCGGATTGTCGCCGCGCATCAGCCGGCCTTCGGCGATGCCGCCGAGATAATCCACCAACGCAATATCCAGCGTCGCCTCCAGCGTACCGTCGGCGGTTGACGTGATGGTGCCCGAGCGGATCGCAAGCTCGGTCGCGAACGGCACCACGGATCGGCCATCGCTGAACTGCGCGCCGATCGTGCTGCCGACCCCGCCATGAATCCGGGCCTGAAATATCCCGTGTTGCCGGCAGAATGCTTCCAGCGCACAGGCGAAATCCTGGTTCGGCCGCAACCGCAGCGCAAAGGCCCGGCTCGTGGTGTCGGCACCGGTCGCCTCGCGCGGCACCGGCCCGAACAGTTTGAAATTGGTCTCGCTATCCACCTCGGCGGTGAAGACAGCGCCATCGATCCCGAACGCTTCCACCGCGAACGGCTCGGCGACGATGCTCTCCTCGGGCAGGATGTGACCGCCATGCAGGTCGCCATCGGTCTCGGTCCACAGGCCATGGCAGTGGAAAAACGGCGCGCCGTCGCGCTCGCCAAGAGTCATCGCCGCGAACTTGAGCTGCGTGACGCCTTCAGGCCGGAAAGTGTCGCTGTAGAACGCGGCGTTGGCGCCGGTCTTGGACAGCGCCGGCATCACATAGGCAAACGGCCCGAGCGCCCCGCCCCGCATGCTCAGCACGCCGCCGGCAAATCCGGCCTCGGCAAAGCCGCGACGCGCGGCTTCCAGCAGCGGCAGGCCGGCTTGCAGCGTGAACGAGAACGCGCGGCCGCGCGCCTCGACCCACTGGATGCGTTCAGGGTTGGGCGGACCGGGCTGGACGATGCTTCGCATTGCTTCCGGCACCGGCCGGTTTGCCTTCGCCGCCGTCATCGTGGCGCGTCTTGATTGGTGAGGTCGAGCAGCCCGCGCGCCTCGAGTTCGTCGCGCACCAGCCGCTTCGGGATCTTGCCGTAGCCGGATTTCGGCAGCGCCTCCCAGAAGAAGAAGCGCTTCGGCATTTTGTAGCGCGGCACCTTCGGCGACAGGAATGCGGCCAGCTCAGCCTCGCTCACCGCAGCGGCGCCCTCGCGCGGGACGCAGACGGCAACACCGACCTCGCCCCAGAACGGGTCGGGCACGCCAAGCACCGCGACCTCGCCGATCCCGGGATGAGTCAAAATCTTCTCCTCGACCTCGCGCGGATAGATGTTCGATCCGCCCGAGATGTACATGTCGGAGGCGCGGCCGGTGATGTAGACGAACCCCTCCTCGTCCATATGGCCGAGATCGCCGGTGCGGAACCAGCCATCGCGAAAGGCCTTCGCATTGGCATCGGGGTTGTCGTAATAGCCGGCGAACACGGCGGGGCCGATCACGCAGATCTCGCCGGTCTCGAACGGTTTGAGTTCGCGCCCGTCATCGCCCTGGATCGAGACCTGCATGCCGGTGCGCTCGAAGCCACAGGTGCCGATCCGCGCATGCGGAGAGTCCTCGGGGTCGTGCAGATTGGCCGGCATGACGGTGATATTGCCGGTGACTTCGCCGAGCCCGAAATACTGCACCAGCACCTTGCCCAGCTTGTTCAGCGCGGCCTTCTGGTCCTCGCGGTACATCGGCGCGCCGGCATAGATGATGAAGCGGAGCGAGGAATGGTCGTAGCGGTCGACCGCGGGATGCTCGACCATCATCTTCAAAATGGTCGGCACCGTAAAAATGTTGCTGACGCGATGCGCCTCGATCAGCCGGAACGCCTCGTTGATATCGAATTTTTCCGACGGCAGCAGGATGGTCGGCACGCCCCGCGCCGCCTGCACCAGCTGGTGCACGCCGGCACCGTGCGACAGCGGCGCCACCACCAGAGAGGCGTCCTGCTCGGTGGTGCCGGGCATCAAATCGGCGAGATGGTTGGTGACCACAAAGGCCATCTGGCCATGGGTCAGCACCGCGGCCTTGGAGCGGCCCGTGGTGCCTGACGTGAAGAAGAACCAGCAGGGGTCGTTGTAGTCGACCGCGGTATTGGCAAAACTCTCGCCGGCATGCGCCGCAATGGCGGCGCTCACCGACTTCTCGCCAAAGGCGCCCTCGCCGATCCGCCAGATGAACTCCAGTGCGGGGTTGGCGACGGCGGCGGCGTGTTCCGGGAAATCGCCGTGGCACAAAAACCCCTTGGCACCCGAGGCAGTGGCAAGATAGGCGACCTCGTCCGGCATCAAGCGGAAGTTGGTCGGCACCCAGACCACGCCGAGCCGGAACGCCGCAAACATCGACCAGAACATCTCGTCGCAATTTTTCGAATGCACCAGCAGTCGGTCGCCCTTGACGAGGCCGCGTTCGGCAAGCGCGGCTGAAAGCCCCGAGACGGCGCGGTCGATCTCGCGCCAAGTCCAGGTCCGGTCGCCGTAGACAAAGCCGGTGCGATCGCCATGGCGGCGGGCATTCTGGGTCACCAGATGCGCCAGGTTCATCACCCGGTTCGACATCCGCACGAGGCCGCCGCGCGGCGCGGCTGTGGTTGCGGTTCCCGTCACGTCGGCACCGCTGCACTGCACAAGCCAAGCAAAATCATCATCGTTACGCTTCTCAACGCTGATCTGAACATTCCGGCCGGACGTTAGCAGAAAGCCCGGCCTCTGCCAGCGCGTCCAGGTACAGGCTGCGTGCTTATAGACGCGGCTGCATGGCTGGCCCATGGTGCCATCAGCCAAACGCCGGGAGATCAAGATGGCCAATGAAAAAGGCCCGAACATCAAGAAGAAGCAGAAATGCAAGAATTGCGAGGGCAAGGGCCTGGTGAAGAAGGGCGATAACGTCGTGAAATGCCAGCGCTGCAAGGGGACCGGCGTGCGCTGACCTCCCGATTTCCCACGCCGAAACAGGACCACCCGGCGGGTCCCGGGCGATCCTGTCGTCATCGTTACCACGCTGCCACGCAGGCCTGCCGACGAGAAAGCCGGCAGGCCCGATCGCAAGCCATTACTGCGGATGGTTGGCGAGTTCCTGGTCGGTCAGGCGCCAATCCTGCCACAGCTGAAGCGCGCCGAGCAGAGCCACGACTGCGCCGAGTATCGCGTGCCAAGCCGGCAGAAACGTGTCGCCGGAATAGCCGAAAATCCACGGTGAAGCGATCAGCCAGAGCCCGAGGACGATCTCCGCCACCTCCTCCCAGCGCTGCAATGCGACATATTCCAGCTGGGCGAGGCCGAATACCAGCATGCCGACCACGAAGGTGTTGAGAATCATGGTGCTGCGATCGGCGGTCATGACCTCGTTGGCCGGTTGCACGGGAAACCAGGGCGACACCACGATCAGCACGCCAAGTAGCATGCCGAACCAGTCCTCCCACGATCGATGTGTTCTGAAGAAACGAAAGTCCGACATAGTAAACCTCCCATTGAAAAGAGGCATACGTCAGCGGCCGGCAATCCCTGACATTTCCGATCTCGAACCATATCCGGCCGCATCGGGGCGTATGTCTTGCAAAAGACGTAGGTACACCCTAACCGGTTGCAAGACCACGAACCATCTATTGCGCTGCGCCAAGTTGCTGCAGGCCTTCACGGGCGGTGCGCAGGCTGGGGTTGATCTCCAGGGCTTTGCGGAAATCCGCGACCGCGCCGGCCTTGTTGCCCAGCCGCATCTTGGCCTGGCCGCGGTTATTCCAGGAATAGGCGTCAGCCGGATCGTATTGCAACGCCTTGTCGTAATCGGCAATGCCGCGCTTGGTATCGCCCTGATACAGCCGGATCATGCCGCGGTTGCGCCAGCCCCGGGCATCGGTCGGCGCGATTTTGGCCGCCGCACCGTAATCGGCGGCGGCACGCTCCAGTTGCTCGGTATCGCGATAGACATTGCCGCGGTTGATATAGGCCAGCACGTCCGGCTTCAGCTTGATCTGAATGCTGTAATCGGCGATCGCGCGGGTGGTGTCGCGCTTGCGATGATGGAGATAGCCGCGGTTGCCATAGGCGATGGCGAGCGACGGGTTATGTTTGATGGCGGCGTCGAAATCGGTCAGCGCGCGATCGAGGTCGCCTTTTCCGACCCAGCGTCGCCGCGATTGTTGTAGGCCAACGCGAAGGTCGGATCGATTCGGAGCGCCGCGTCATAGTCGGAAATGGCGTGATCGAGTTCGCGCTTGAAGGCATAGACCCGTCCGCGATTGGTATAGGCGCAGGCATAGTCCGGATCGAGCTTGATCGCCTCATTGAGGTCGGCCATGGCGGCGTCGAGTTCACGCTTCTCGGTAAGCCCGTGGCCGCGGTTGCAATAGGCGCCGGCGAGCCTCTTGCCGGTCTCGGTCTTGCCATCGATCACGACGCTGCAGGCCGTTACCCGCTCATTCGGCGCCGTCGTCGTGTTGGTACAGGCCTGCCAGTTCCGGTCGCCCGCGGCAGATGCGGCTGGCGCTTGCGTGAACGTCAGCGATGCACCCAGCAGCGATGCGGTCAGGCAGGTCAAAATGCGCATGATGTCACCCCGGCAAGCGATTTCTCCCTTGGTCGCTCGTTTGCATCATCGGGTTCACATGCCTACATGAGTGGGGTGAATCGCATGGAACTCCTCGCATGACCGTCCGCAACAACAAGGCCCAAAACCGCTTCGAACTCGACGTCGAGGGTACGGTGGCGTTTGCGAATTATCGGCTGACCCCGTCGGCTGTCATCATCACCCATACCGAAACGCCGAGGGCGCTGCGCGGCCGCGGCATTGCCTCCGAACTGGTCAAGGGCGCGCTGGAATTGATCCGCGCCGACGGCCACAAGGTGATTGCCGGCTGCGGTTTTGTTGTCGACTATCTGCGCAAGAATCCGCAGTTCGCCGATTTGACTGGCTAGTCTCTCGCCGGGACGAAGACCTACACAATCTTGATCGACATATCCGGCAGCCCTTCCAGCTTGCACAGCAGCACATCGCCCTTCACGACCGGGCCGACATTTTCAGGTGTGCCCGAATAGATGATGTCGCCGGCCTTCAGCTCGAAGGCATCAGACAATTTGGCGATCTGCTCGGCGACGCTCCAGATCATGTTCTGCAGGTTGGAGTTCTGCTTGACGGTGCCGTTCAGCGCCAGCGAGATCGCGCCCTTGGTGAAATGGCCGGTCTTGGCGGCGGGATGGATCGGGCCGAGCACCGCAGAACGGTCAAAGCTCTTGCCGATCTCCCAGGGCTTCTTCTCGTCGCCCAACGCGCGCTGCAGGTCGCGCCGCGTCATGTCGAGGCCGAGCGCATAGCCATAGACGTGATCGAGCGCCTTCTCCGCCGGGATGTTGGTGCCGCCCGATTTGAGCGCTGCCACCAGTTCGACCTCGTAGTGATAGTTCTTGGTCAGTGAGGGATAGGGGTGATCGGCGACACTGCCGATCGCGACGTTCTGGATTGCATCCGTCGGCTTCTGAAAAAAGAACGGCGGTTCGCGGGTCGGGTCGGATCCCATTTCGCGCGCATGCGCGGCATAGTTGCGCCCGATGCAATAGATGCGGCGGACCTGATACACGTCGGTCTCGCCGACGATCGGAATGGTCGTCGCCGGTACCGGAAACATCGACTTCGGGCCGGCCTGCGCAGCGGCCGGAGCGCTTGCCGCCGCGCCCGCCAGCGCCAACGCTCCGGTCGTTAGAATGGTTCTGCGGTCGAGGCTGTTCATGATGGTCTCCCTGGTTCACGTTTCTCGTTCAGGCTGTCTCTACAGCCTTTTCGCACAAATTGCATGGCACCTGCGCTTTGCTGCATTGCAGTGAACCGCGTCGCCGCAGCTTGCGACCAACGGCCATCAGCACCGCAAAGGTGCCTTTCACATCTTGAATAGGAAAACACCATGTTGATCTCCCTGATTGCCTCCATCAGGCGATACGCCCGCTACCGCTCCGAGCTCGCAAGCATGAGCCAGCTTGACGATCGCATGCTCCGCGACATCGGCATCAGCCGCGCCGACCTTGCCAACTCCGCGCCGCGCTACACCGGGCGCCGGCCGTATCCCTGAACGATCGTTCTCGCGCGCATCCCAAAACAAAAAAGGCCCGCGTCACGCGCGGGCCCTTTGCCTGTTGATCAGAACGAGAGCGTCAGTGCTTGATCTCCGGCGGCAGCTTGCCGCCATTCGCGGCCAACTTGGTCATCACCTGCTTGTGCAGCCAGATGTTCATGCTCGCCGAATCATTGCTGTCGCCGGTATAGCCGAGCTCCTTGGCGAGCTCCTTGCGCGCAGTGAAGCTCGAATCGATGTCGAGCGCCTTCATCAGATCGACGATCGAGGTGCGCCACGCCAGCTTCTCGCCCTTGTCGGCCACGGCCTTGTCGAGGATCGGCGCGACATCGATCGTCGCCGCCGGTGCTGCGGATCCGCCGGCGGCAGCTCCGCCTGCAGCCGCTCCGCCGGAAGCCGGCGCCGCGTCTGCTTTGGTGCCGAAAATCGCGCCCATGATTTTTCCGAAAATGCTCATCGTTGGCTCCCAGTGGAATTGAATAGGTATGTCGCTAGCGGCACTGTTGACCGGCAGCACCAGCCCGGGCTCGCCTTGCAGTTTAGCCAGCCAATTGTGGCTTGCCAATGAAACATTCACCGAAGCGTGAGTGCTATTGTCCCGGTTTGGGAGTACGCTGATGACTCAGTTCGCGACATGGCCAGTTGTTCTTCCCTGTCTTCGCGTCTGGTCTGATCGTGATCATGTTTGGAAACGGCACGTTTGCGCCCTCCAGCGAGCGCAAGATGCGGCCGCCAGAGGGAGACGACGACCATGGCGATTCCAATTCAAGGCACCTCATATCAAGGCAATGTCACATCTCTGACGCAGAGCGGACAGGAGACCGCGAACGCGCCAGAGATCCGAACCATCGGCCTTTCCGATTTGCACCGGGCCTTGCAGCTCGGCTGGGAGGATTTCAAGGCCGTTCCAAGTCACGCCGTTATCCTGTGCGTGATCTATCCCGTGCTCGGATTGGTGCTGGCGCGCACGGTGCTCGGTTACTCGGTGTTGCCGCTGTTGTTTCCGCTGGCCGCAGGCTTCGCCCTGCTCGGCCCGTTCGCAGCGCTCGGCCTGTATGAGATGAGCCGCCGTCGTGAGACCGGCGCACAGGCGACGGCGTGGGATGCGCTCGAGGTGCTGCGCTCGCCCTCGTTCGGCGCCATGCTCGGGCTCGGCGTACTCCTGCTGGCGTTGTTTGTGACCTGGGTAGCCACCGCGCAGGCGATCTACATCGCGGCGTTCGGCTATGAGGGCGCGACGGGCCTGCAAGATTTCGCGACGCGGGTGCTGACCACGCCGCAAGGCTGGTGGCTGATCGTGGTCGGCTGCGGCGTCGGCTTCCTGTTCGCCCTCGTCGCGCTCTGCATCAGCGTCGTATCGTTCCCGCTGATGCTCGATCGTCACGCCGGCGCCGGCGACGCGATGGTGACGTCCCTGCGCGCGGTCGCACGAAATCCCGTGCCGATGGCGGTCTGGGGTTTGATCGTGGCCGTGCTGCTGGTTGCAGGAACGCTGCCGTTCTTCCTTGGCCTTGCCGTCGTCATTCCACTGCTTGGCCACGCCACCTGGCATCTCTACCGGGAAACCATTGAACCGGAACTCAATCCCCAGCCGCTTCCGCCCCGCGCGCCACGCGAGCGCAAGCCCGCGGCGGACTTCCCGGCCAATCTGTTTCCCTGGCGGCGCAAGGAAGGCGCATAGGCCTTACAGCAAGTAGCGAGATCAAACCGCCGGTCGGTTGTCGACCGGCGGTTTGGCGTCCATTCATGCTGGCATCGCGCAAGACCAATCCAGGCCGCCCCTCGGCCTCGGCCTTCGGGTTCAGAATTGCCTATGAATTGAGCGCCTGTGCTGATGACACGTTTGTGTCAGCGGCGACGAAATGGCGGCCTTGTTTTGGCCGCTGTTGCTCCGAACATTCGGTGTGGTTTCGAGACTAATGTCGATCATGAATCGACTTTGGAGCGAACGACACTATGACCTCTCGCGTTTCTGTTCGGACTTTGGCGCTGGCTGCACTTCTCCTGACTTCGGCAAGCCCATCGATTGCAGCCCCCTGTGGCTCCGGCACGTTTGAGGGCTGGCTCGAAGACTTCAAAAAGGAAGCCGCGGCGAAAGGAATTTCGCCGGCGGTCATTCAAACCGGACTGACCGGCGTGGCGCTCGACAAGACGGTCATTGCGCGGGACCATTCACAGAAGGTTTTCAGCCAGAGCTTTGAGGAATTCTCCGGCCGCATGGTCCCGCCCCGGCTCGCCCGCGGCGCCAACATGCTCAAGCAATATGGATCGGTGCTCGGGCGCATCGAACAGGCCTATGGCGTGCCCGGCGAAGTACTGGTCGCAATCTGGGGTCTGGAGACCGATTACGGCGTCAACATCGGAAAATTCCCGACGCTGCGCTCGCTTGCGACGCTGGCCTATGATTGCCGTCGCACCGATTTGTTCAAGGCCGAGTTGATGGACGCGCTCCGCATCGTCGAGCGCGGCGATATCGCGCCACAGGATATGCGCGGCGCCTGGGCCGGTGAAATCGGCCAGACCCAGTTCATGCCGTCGTCCTACATCAAATATGCGGTCGATTTCGACGGCAATGGCCGCCGCGACCTGCTGCGCAGTGCGCCTGATGTGCTGGCCTCGACCGCGAACTACCTTGCAAGCTATGGCTGGCAGCGCGGCAAGGATTGGGAGCCCGGCAGCGCGAATTTCGCCGTGATCCAGCAGTGGAATAAGAGCGAGGTCTATTCCAAGACCATCGGCTATTTCGCGACACAGCTTGCGCGTGCGCCTTAATAGGTCGGGAAAATCGGAGGGCCAGGCACCAAGGCAACAGGCCCTCCGCCGGGTAGGTCTACTTCGCCGTACCTGTGTGCATCGCCTTGCTCAGATGCGCGCCGCAGACGCCCATCTTGCCGCTCAGCATGGCGTCCTGAGCCATGGCGATTTCCTTTTGCGCGGTAATCTTGCCCTCGCCGTCCGCCATCGCCTCGATGGCGGTCTCGGTCTTTTCGAGGTTGGGACCGCTGCAGCCGGCGTTCACCTTGGCGGCGTTTGCGGGAGCGATGGCGTAGGCAATGGCAGCCATTGCGGCTGCTGCGATTAATTTATTGAGCATGTTGTTTTTCCGTTTTCTGTTTTTGACAGCACCAGCGTCATTGCCGGAATCTGCGCGATGATTGTTTTCCGGTTGCAGAAAATTTTGGAATGACGTTCGCGCGAGGTGCTGAGCGCAGCATGCAATGCGCTTATGCGAAACGACGCTTTTTCATTACGGCTGCGTAATTCATTACGGCCACGTAACGACGCGGCGCAGCATGTTGATCGATGCAGCACCGGGCAAAGATCGCGTTCGATCTCGCCATGGTGCGCGCTACCCCGATAGCGATGATCAACGCATGTGGTGAGACGTTGCGTTCAAATCGGGAGCGCTGTTCGCACGGTCTTCGTCGAGCGATACGCCAAGATAGCTATCGTCGCCACGAGCAGCGGAAGTCATCAGCGGTCGCCAGCCGCAGCAAGTGTCGGCGGGTCCCGGCTGCTGGCTAATGCCCCAGCGCGGGGCTCGCGCCACAGTTGCGCCTAAGCCGCGCGCCTTGCCACCATAGACTGATTATATATTCATTCTTATGCCAAGAACTGCATGCGAATCGCGCATGCGAAGCAGAGCGACGGTTCGATTTTGTGCAGGTCGGCCAGCCATTGATTTCTGATGCGGAAGCATCTCTTGACGAGGTCGTAATAGTTGCTACCGAAATTTTGTCAACTATTTGATTTTGAATGCGTAATTCATATGTACTGAGGTCGGAACCAGCCTTTGGCCGTCGATTGAGCGAGCCGTGCCGATGGGTTAATCAAACCTTACCAAAGCCATGCGTTTCTAGCTTAGCTGCACCGCAACATAGGAACTTCTGCACTGCAAAATATCAGCTATATTCATTTCAACGATGAGGCTTCCCTCCAAGAGCTGAATCGTAATTTCAAGGAGACTACCATGTTACTCTCGCTCATCCGCATGATCCAGGCGTTCCGGGACTATCAGCGCAATGTCAGCGAACTGTCCCAGCTTAGCGATCGCGAATTGGCTGATATTGGCCTCGATCGTTCGGACATTCCGCGCGTTGCAGCCGGGACCTATAACGGCTGATCCTTTGTCAGCTGCCTGACGAACGGATAAACGCCCGCCTCGCTGCGGGCGTTGTCGTATCTGGACTTGGTCGTATCCGGGCTGGATTCCTTGTTCTAAAAACGCCATTGCCGCAGGTGCACTTGGCGAGAAAACGCGCTAACCCTGCGCGCATGACCGCAGCCAAGAATCCAACTAACACCGTCCATGTGATCGGCGGTGGCCTCGCCGGCTCGGAAGCCGCCTGGCAGATCGCCAATGCCGGCATCCCCGTGGTCCTGCACGAGATGCGCCCGGTGCGGATGACGGAGGCCCATCAAACCGAAGGGCTTGCCGAACTCGTCTGCTCCAATTCATTCCGCTCCGACGATGCCGCCAATAATGCGGTGGGCCTGCTGCACGCCGAAATGCGCCGGCTGGGCTCGCTGATCATGCGGTCGGCGGACGCCAACCAGGTGCCCGCCGGCGGTGCGCTGGCGGTTGATCGCGACGGATTTTCGGCCGCCGTCACCCGTGCCCTGCACGAGCATCCGTTGATCGAGATCGACCGCACGGAAATCGCCGGCCTGCCGCCGGCCGACTGGGGCAACGTGATCGTGGCGACCGGTCCCCTCACCTCGGCGCCGCTGGCGGACGCTATTCGCGAACTCACCGACGAGAACGCGCTGGCGTTTTTCGACGCGATCGCGCCGATCGTACACAAGGATTCCATCGACATGTCGGTGGCCTGGTTCCAGTCGCGCTACGACAAGGTCGGGCCCGGCGGCACCGGCGCCGATTACATCAACTGCCCGATGACCAAGGAACAGTACGACGCGTTCGTTGCTGATCTGCTCGCCGGCGAGAAGGTCGACTTCAAGGACTGGGAGACCAACACGCCCTATTTCGATGGCTGCCTGCCGGTCGAAGTAATGGCTGAACGCGGTCACGAGACGCTGCGCCACGGACCGATGAAGCCGGTCGGCCTCACCAATCCGCATAACCCGACGGTGAAGGCCTACGCCATCGTACAGCTGCGCCAGGACAACAAGCTCGGCACGCTCTACAACATCGTCGGCTTCCAGACCAAGCTGAAGCACGGCGCCCAGCAGCGCGTGTTCCGCAGCATTCCCGGGCTCGAGGCGGCCGAATTCGCCCGCCTCGGCGGCCTGCATCGCAACACCTTCCTGAACTCGCCAAAGCTTCTGGACGGCCAATTGCGGCTGCGCGCGCAGCCGCGGCTGCGTTTCGCCGGCCAGATGACCGGGTGCGAAGGCTATGTCGAATCCGCCAGCATCGGATTGATGGCCGGGCTCTATGCCGCCGCGGATGCACGCGCGCAGTCGCTGGCGCCGCCGCCGGCGACGACAGCGCTGGGATCCCTGCTCGGCCACATCACCGGCGGTCACATCGAGACCGTCGACGCTGGTCCGCGCTCGTTTCAGCCGATGAACATCAATTTCGGCCTGTTCCCGCCGCTTGCCAGCCCGCCGACCAAGAAGCCGGACGGCACGCGGCTGCGCGGCAACGAGAAGACGGTCGCCAAGAAGCAGGCAATGACTGCGCGGGCGCTGGCCGATCTCGACCGCTGGATCGCCGATCACCTGCGCGTCGCGGCGGCGGCGTAAGATCATGGCTTTGCCAAAGGATGACGCCGCGATTCTGTCGGCGCGATGGACCGAAGGCGTGCTGCTGAAGCGCGACGTGTTTTCGACCGTCGAGCGCGGGCGCTTCAAAAGCGACGCTGGCGAGGTCGATGCGGTGTTGCGCCGGCTCGATCAAGTGCCGATATGGTCCTATCTCCTCGCCCGCCATCTGTTCGCCCGCGAGCACCGCGCGCTGGCGCTGGCGCGTGATCTGAATGTCGGCCCAAAACTGCTGTGGGCTGGCCGGCAGGCGCTGGTGCGCGGCTTCATCGATGGCGTCGCGCTGCAAATGGCAAAGCCGCATGGCGACCTCGGCTATTTCCGTTCCGCCAAGCTGGCACTGCGAAAACTGCATCGCGCCGGCATCTGCCATAACGATCTTGCCAAGGAGCAGAACTGGCTGCGCGGCAGTGACGGACAGGCCTATCTCACCGATTTCCAGCTGGCCGCCTGCTTCAAGAGCCGCAGCCGGCTGTTTCGCATCGCGGCCTATGAGGACCTGCGGCACCTCTTGAAACACAAGCGCAGCTACGCGCCTGCCGCGTTGACGCCAATGGAGCGCAAGATCCTGGCGCGCAAATCCGTCGTCGCCAGCGTCTGGCTGATGACCGGCAAGAAGGTCTATCAGGCCATCACCCGCGGCCTGTTCAATTTCACCGATCGCGAAGGCGGCGGCCGTCGCCTGGTCAACGACGCGCCTGTGCTGATCGAGATGATCCGCAAAAATCCACACGTGCGCGATACGGCCATTGTCGCCTTTGCTGACCGCCGCACCGGCGTCGGACTCTATGCGTTCGTCGAGGCCGATCAGGTTGCGCTGGAAAAGCAGCTGCGCAGCGAGCTTTCGTCCGCCAGGGGCGTCAAACCGCCGGAGCATATCCAGGTCGTGCACGCATTGCCGCGCGATGCCGCCGGCAAGCCGCGCACCGAAATCCTGCAGCTTGTCGCGATGAACCAGCTCGACCTGATCGAGCCGATGATGAAGAACGACACTGACCGGGCGTTCCTGAAGGACATTCTGGAGAGCCGCAAGAATTTGCGAGACCGGTTTAATTTTGAAGCGGCCGATATGGATTCGCCGTCGGGCGCCTCTACGCGAACAAACTCTTAACCACCGAATTCCGGCGAGCGCGACGCCCGCCACAGCGTCCAGAGCGTCCGCAATCGCGACGAGGTCCTAGGTACGAACGGATCGGAATCCGCCCGCGACATCCACTTCAGGTCGCGGCGGACCAGCGCCAGCGGCAGGAATACCGGCCTCACCTCCGGCGGCACGGCGGGGAGCAGTTCGAAGGCGGTTTTCAGATGCTCCCGCGCCTCGCCGATCAGCTGGTCGATCGCCGCGCGCGCCTGCGGCGTCTGCCTGCCCGAATAGACTTCTTCCATGCCGCTGCCATGTTGCTGCAGCAATTGCAGCGGCACGAACAGCTGGCGCCGCGCCGCATCCCACGGCAACTTCTCGATCACCTGCACCAGGCCCTGGGCGAAGCCGGCGTGGCGCGCGAGGTGATCGACCGCTTCCGAAGGCCGCGATGCGACGAGCCCGGCCAGCGAGAACAGCGCCGAAGATGTGTCGTTGATGTAGCCTTCGAGTGCCGCCATCGACGGCATCGGATCGTTGTAGAGATCGAACTGGTGTTCGTCGATCAGGCGGGACAGCGGGTCGACCGGCAGGTGGTAGTCACGGATCACCTGCAGCAGTTCGGCGGCGACCGGGTTGCCTTCGATGCCGCCATGGCCCGCGCCGGCCAGCATGTCGGTCCACCATTGCAGCCGCATCTCGCCGGGCAGCGGCTGGCTGACCTGCTCGCGTACCCGTGATATCTCGGCATTGAAGGCGTAGATCGCGAGCAGCGCGCGGCGCTGGGCCGCCGGCATGAACAGCGTCGACGCGTAGCGGACGAAATCATGGGTGCGCACCAGGTCGGCGCAGAAGCCGGCGGAATCCCTGGATGCCTCGCTTGCGCTCATGGCACCGCGATCAGCGCGGCGGCAACGCGCCGGCGCTCACCCATCATGATGTTGTAGGTACGGATCGCCGGCCCGGTCTGCATCGGGTCCAGCACCACCCGCACCGCGCGCAGCGCCTCGCGCAAATGTTTGGGCGGAATCCAGACGTCGGTCCCGGTGCCGACGACCAGGGTATCGATCGCATTGGCTGACTTGAAGACGCGCGCCAGCGAGTACTCATCGATCTCGTCGGGCTTCGTGACCGGCCAGGCCCAGATGCCGTCCGGCAGGCACAACAGCGAGCCGCGGTGCGACATGTCGGCAAACGCAAAACCGCCCTTGCCGTAGGCCTCGATCGGCGCCGACCTCGGAAAATGCGGTACGTCCGAGGAACCAGTGTTTTGATTGGGCATGATCTTGTCCGAAAGCCGGCTCCCACTTTTCGGGATCCTGCCCGCCTACTTCTTTGCAGGCTTCTCCGGCGCGTCGCGGTGCTCACCAACGCCGAGATAGATCAGGATCGGCGCCGCGATGAAAATCGAGGTGTAAGTGCCGACCAGCACGACGCCGAACATCATGACTGCGGTGAAGCTGTGGATCGCGTGGCCGCCGAACACCAGCAGCGCCAGCAACGCCAGCGTCACCGTGACGTGGGTGATGATCGAGCGCGACAATGTCGAATTGATGGATTCGTTGAGCAGTTGCGGCATCGGCATTTTCTTGTAACGCCGCAGCATTTCCCGAATCCGGTCATAGATCACGACCGTGTCGTTCAGGGAGTAGCCGAGGATCGTCAAGAGCGCCGCGATACTGGTGAGGTCGAAATCGACCTGGGTGAGCGACATGAAACCGATCGTGAGCACGATATCGTGAACGTTGGCGATCATGGCGCCGAGCGCGAACTGCCATTCGAACCGAAACCAGAGATAGAGCAGGATCGAAAAGATCGCGAGCATCAGACCGATCATGCCGTAGGCCAGCAATTCGCCGGAAACGCGCGGGCCTACCACCTCGACGCGGCGATACTCCACGCTGTCTCCGAGGGCGCTGCGGACCTTCGTCACCGCCTCTTGTTGCGCCTGGTCGCCGCCGGCCTGCTCGGCAACCCGGATCAGGACGTCGGCCGGACCACCAAACTGCTGAAGCTGAACCTCGCCGAGGCCGAGATTGCTCAACGTCGCACGCATCGTGGCAATGTCGGCGGAGCCCGACTTGGACTGCACCTCCAGCAACGTTCCACCCTTGAAGTCGATGCCGAAATTCAAGCCGTGGGTGAAGAACAGGATGATCGCCACGATCGAAAGCGCCGCCGAGATCGGAAAGCTGATGCGGCGAAAGCGCGTAAAATCGAAATGCGTATCGTCAGGGACGATCCGCAGCGGAGGCAGCAGATCGAGCACGGCGACGACTGTCAGCACGGCAATCAGGATGCCAAGCCCGATGAGGACGAATTGTGTTGTCAAAGCCGACTCCGCTTCAAATTGGCACGGTCTTCGGCCGCTTCCATCGTACCCAGCCGGCGACGATCAGGCTGGTCAGGGTAAACGCGGTGAACACGGTGGTGATGATGCCGATGCCGAGTGTCACGGCAAAGCCGCGTACCGGCCCGGTGCCGATATAGAACAGCACAGCGGCGGCGATGAAGGTCGTGATGTTGGAGTCGAGAATGGTCGACAGCGCGCGCGTGAAGCCGGCGTCGATCGCCGAAATCGCGGTGCGGCCGTGGCGCAGCTCTTCGCGGATGCGCTCGTAGATCAGCACGTTGGAGTCGACCGCAATGCCGACCGTGAGCACGATGCCGGCGATGCCCGGCAATGTCAGCGTGGCGTTCAGAAGCGACAGGATGCCGAAGATCATGGCGACGTTGATGGCGACCGCAATATTGGCGAACACGCCAAACAGGCGGTACGTCACCAGCATGAACACGATGACCAGGATTGAGCCTACATAGGCCGCGAGTTCGCCCTTCTCGATCGAATCCTGACCGAGGCCCGGACCGACGGTACGCTCCTCGATGATGGTCAGCGGCGCAGGCAGCGCGCCGGCGCGCAACAGAATCGCCAGATCGTTGGCGGCCTGCACCGTGAAGTTACCGGATATCTGACCGGAGCCGCCAGTGATCGGTTCCTGGATAACCGGCGCCGAGATCACCTTGCCGTCCAGCACGATCGCGAACGGTTCCTTGACGTGTTGTGTTGTCGCCGCCGCGAACTTCCGTGATCCGGAGCTGTTGAACTTGAAAGAAACGATCGGCTGGTTGGTGCGCTGGTCGAATCCCGGCTGGGCGTCGATCAGTTCACCGCCCGAAACCAGCACTTGCTTCTTGATCACATAGGGCTGCGGATACTGCGGGTCGGCGCTGGGCAGCAACTCCGAGTCCGCCGGCACGCTCCCCCGTTGATCCGGCGGCACCGTGAGATCGACCATCCGGAATTCCATCTTGGCGGTCTTGCCGAGAATGTCCTTCAGCCGGGTCGGATCTTGCAGGCCCGGCACCTGCACCAGGATGCGGTCGATGCCCTGGCGCTGGATCAAGGGTTCCACCGTGCCGAGTTCGTTGACGCGGCGCTCGACGATCTGGATCGATTGTTCGACCGACTGGCGGATGCGTTCCGTGACCGCGGCCGGAGGCACTGTCAGCCGGATCACCCCACCGCCACCGTCAGCCACCTCAAGGCCACGCTGGCCGCTCGACCCCAACAACCCGCCAAGCGGTTGCGACAGTTCGCGCAGTTTGGTCAGCGCGGTCGGCGCGTCGGTGTCCTTGGTGATGCGCACTTCGACGACATCGGCACGGGCACTGAGGCCGGTGTACTGGATCTTGGCCTCACGCAGCACACGGCGGACGTCGTCGCGCACCTGGTCGAGCTTTTCCTTCTTGACGTAGTTGGAGTCGACTTCCAGCAGCAGGGACGAGCCGCCCTGCAAGTCGAGGCCGAGCACGATGTGGCGCTGCGCCCATTTCGGCCAGGTCTTTACCGTGGCCTCAGGGAAGAAATTCGGAACGGCGCACAGGCACACCACCAGCGCGGTCAGAATGATCGCCAGCGCCTTCCACCGCGTGAAATACAACATCGAGTTGACCCGTCAGATCAGGAGTATGCAGAGCGCAAATCAGCTCGCGGACGTCTCGTCCTTGGCGGTCTCGGCCTTTTCCTTGGCCGGCTCGCCCTTGGCGCGCACGCCGGAGATCATCTGCCGCATCTGGCGCACGCGCACACCGTCGGAGATCTCGAACTCGATCTGGTCGTCGTCGACGACCTTGGTCACCTTGCCGACCAGGCCGCCGGAGGTCACGACGGTATCGCCACGCCGGATGTTTTTCACCAGTTCGGCATGGTCCCTGATCTTCTTCTGCTGCGGGCGCAGAATCAGGAAGTACATGATGACGAAGATCAGTGCGAACGGCAGCAGCGACATCAACATGCTGTTGGCATCGCCACCGGCTGCAGCCTGGGCGTACGCAGGGGTAATCAGCATTCGAACAATCCTCGTGAGACGGGAAACGACCGGCGACGCAAGCGTCTGACCGGTCCGGGCAAATTCGCGCGGACTATAGCGGCGGCCGTCCCAATTGCAACGCTGCCAGCTCCCTCATTTAGGGCGCTTGCGGGAGCTTCCAAGGCCCGTTAAGGCTGCGCCGTCAGGAACACGGAAAATGTCGAAAAAACCCAATAAAACAGCGGCTCGCGCCACCTCCAAAGCAGCCCGGCGGAAGCCCGCAAAAACCGCGACAAAACGTCCGGCGACCCCCTCGAAAGACGCCACCGCCGAGCGCATCGCCGACGCGCTGGAGGCCATCGCGAGCCACCTTTCCGCGGCCTCCCCGGCCAACGTGGGACCTGAGTCGTTCGGGGCTGCGGACGCCTTCGTCTGGCACCCGGACGGGCGGCTGGCGCCGGTACCGCGCGTCAGCCGGGTCGACCTCGGGTTGCTCAAGGGGATCGACCGGATGCGCGACATCCTGATCGAGAATACCGAGCGCTTTGCCGACGGCCTGCCCGCCAACAATGCGCTGCTGTGGGGCGCGCGCGGCATGGGCAAGTCGTCGCTGGTCAAGGCCGCGCATGCCGACATCAACCTCAAGCGCAAGCCGGCCGGCAAACTCAAGCTGATCGAGATCCATCGCGAGGATATCGAGAGCCTGCCGGGCCTGATGGACCGGGTGCGCAGCTCTTCATTCCGTTTCATCGTGTTCTGCGACGACCTCTCCTTCGACGGCAACGACGCCTCCTACAAATCGCTCAAAGCGGTGCTGGAAGGCGGCATCGAGGGACGCCCGGACAATGTGATCCTCTACGCCACCTCGAACCGCCGGCATCTTCTGGCGCGCGAGATGATCGAGAACGAACGCTCGACCGCGATCAATCCCGGTGAAGCGGTCGAGGAAAAAGTCTCGCTGTCGGACCGCTTTGGTCTGTGGCTCGGCTTCCACCGCTGCAGCCAGGACGAATATCTGGCGATGGTCCGCGGCTATTGCGGCCATTACGGCATCAAGCTTGCCGATGAGGAACTGGAGCGCGAAGCGCTGGAATGGTCGACGACCCGCGGTTCACGCTCGGGGCGCGTCGCCTGGCAGTTCACGCAGGAGCTGGCGGGACGGCTAGGTGTAAGGCTGGTGGGAAATTAGGACGCGGCAGCCGCGAACTCGCTCCGTCATACGCGGGCTTGACCCGCGTATCCATCGCACTTCGCAAGAGCGCTTTCTTCAGGGATGGATTGCCGGGTCAAGCCCGGCAATGACAGTTGAGGAGATACTGCGCCCTCACGCCCCGTTCAGGAATTGAAGCGGGTCAACCGGTGAAGATCCTTTGCGGATCTCGAAGTGGAGTTGCGGCGACCCCACCTCACCCGATTGGCCCGACTTGGCAATGATCTGGCCGCGCTTGATCGTGTCGCCGCGCTTCACCATCAGCTCACTCGCATGGGCATATGCAGTGACGTAACCGTTGGAGTGCCGAACCAGAATGAGATTGCCGTAACCCTTCAATTCATTGCCCGAGTAGGCGACGACGCCGTCTTCGGCAGCCTTCACCGGGGTGCCTTCCGGCACCGCCAGATTGATGCCGTCATTGGCCTTGCCGTTGGTCTTGGCGCCGTAGGTCGTGATGACCTTGCCGCGTACCGGCCAACGGAACGTCGGCAGCGCGCCAGTGGCTTCACTCGGCTTCACGGCCGGCGCTTCCGAGACGACCGGCTTTTCCTCGACATTGGTTGTCGCCTGCGCCAAGCGCGCGCTTTGCGGCTGCGCGGCAGGCGTCCCCTGCTTGGCAGCAGGCGCGGCGACCGCTGCGACCTGCACCGGTGCAACAGGCTGCGCCGCAGGTGCGGCGGCGGTCTTGGCGCCGGGCACGGTCAGCTTCATGCCGAGGCTGAGCTTGGCCGATGTGTCGAGGTTGTTGGCCTTGGCGAGATCCGCCACCGGAAGGTTGTTGCGGCGTGCAATGCTCATCAACGTGTCGCCGCGATTGACGACGTGCACGCTCGACGGCCCCGCAACAGCCGCGACCGGCTTGCTGGCCGGCGGCGCTACCGCCGGCGCGGGCGCGGCGGCAACGGTCTGGCGCGGGATGATCAGTTGCTGGCCGGGCGATAGCGCGCGCGGTCCCTTGTAACCATTGGCCTGCAGGATCGCAGCCGACGAAACGTTGTAGCGCTTGGCCAGGATGTCGAGCGTGTCGCTGGTACCGACGATGATCGTGGTGCCGCCATGCGCGGGCGCAGCGGCAACCGAGCGCGGCGCAACGGTGGCGGTGGTCTCAAGCTTGGGTTGGCCCGGCGGGGTATAGGACGAAAGCCCGCGGCCTCCGCCCGACACGCCGTTGCCTGCGGCCTGATAGGATCGCGGCGCCGTGACCACCGGCGGCGGTGGCGGCAAGGCCGACGATTGGTATTGGGGCTGCGACTGATACGGCTGAGTTTGCGGCCGAGAATATTGCGGCAGTTCGCGACGCTCGACCTGGGGCGCCGGCGCCTGCTGCACCGAACCGGTCGCGTCCGGCTGATAGTTGAACGGGTTTGACAGGGTGTTTTGCGAGAAGCGCGTCGACATATCGGCGCTGCAGCCGGCAAAGCCAAACGACATCAGCGTCAGCACCGCCACTTGCGGTACGCGACGCGAGCGAAGCAACTCGACGACACGGGACATGGTTACTCACTCATACGCAACTAAATACTCTTTTGAGTAAACACGTCCCGAGTAAATAACCGCTTAACCCTTCAAATAAGATGTTGGCGGGAACCGCCAATCCGTGATTCTACAGTTCGCGGGCAATCCCCGGCAGCGCCGGCACGAAGCGCACGTCGACCAGCGCCTTGCGGTCGAACCCTGCGTCAGTCCTCGTGACGCGCAGCAGAGTCTGGACACCCTGGTGGGGTCCGACCGGTGCGATCAGGATGCCACCGGGCTCAAGCCGCGCCAGCAGCTTCTCCGGGATTTGCTCCATCGCCGCGGTCACGATGATGCGGTCGAAATCCCCGGCACCTGGCGGGATATCGAAGCCGTCGCCAAGCAGGACCTCGATATTGTCGTAGCCCAGCTTTTCCAGCCGGGCCCGCGCGCTATCGGCCAGCGTCCGGTACCGCTCCATGGTCAGGACGTGCTTGCAAAGCCGGGACAGGATCGCGGCCTGGTAGCCGGAGCCGGTGCCGATCTCGAGCACCTTGTGTTGCTTTTGCAGCTGCAATTGCTCGGTCATGTAGGCGACCACGAAGGGCTGGCTGATGGTTTGCCCGCAGGCGATGCCGAGCGCGCTGTCGCGATAGGCATGGCCGCGATCGGCCGCGGTCACGAACATCTCGCGCGGCACCTCTTCCATGGTGCGCAGGATGGTCTGGTCGCTGATCCCCCGCCGCCGCAGGGAGAGCTGGAACATCATCTTTTCGGGCGGTTCTTGCGACATTAGAGACTCGGGGGCGCGGCCTGGCCATTCATCTAGTGCTTCGCTCGGGATTTGATGCAATAGCCAGCAGAGCTTTAAGGAAGAATTTCCTCAAAAATGGGTTCCGCTTGTGGAACTACGGTCCGGGAACAGCGTTAGAGCCCGGAAATTGGGGCTCTTGACGGGCGGGCCGCAGGCCTTGGCCTGACCCATCTTGTCGTTGCGCCGATTGGTGTTATTTGCGAACCTTGAGCTCGGGAAGGGCAAGGATTCCATCATGATGGCGACGCGGCCGCAGGGCTGTTCAGTGTTTCTCGTCGAAGACGAGGTCATGATCCGGATGATGGTCGCCGACATGCTCGAAGAGCTCGGCTACAGCGTCGCCGCCGAGGCCGGCGAAATCGGCGAAGCCGTCAAGCTCGCCCAATCGACCGAGTTCGATCTCGCCATCCTCGACGTCAACGTCAACGGCAAGGTGATCACGCCGGTGGCCGAACTGATCAAGGCGCGCAACCGGCCCTTCATTTTCGCGACCGGCTACGGCTCCTCGGGCCTGCCCGAGGAATATCGCGACCGCCCGGCGCTGCAAAAGCCGTTTCAACTGGAAACGCTGGCGCAGATGATCAACAACGCGCTGAAGAGCGCGGCGGCTTAGCCGCTCTATCCGCACACCCTGCCCGTCATCATCCGCGAAAGCGGATGATCCAGTATTCGAGCGACCGTCGATTGAACCGCGACGCCGCGGCGTACTGGATACCCGCGTTCGCGGGTATGACGCTTCGCGTCACTTCAACGTCGTCGTCAGTGCTTCCGAAAACGCTTCATCGGTGCGGTCGAGCCGCAGCGGCGTGACTGACACGTAGCGCGCGGCCAATGCGGCGAGATCGGTGCCTTCGGCCGGCGTGTCCAGCATCGCGGCGCGTTCGAACCCGATCCAGAAATAGGGATTGCCGCGGCCGTCATGGCGCTTGTCGACTTTCAGGAAACCGAGATTGCGCTTGCCCTGCCGCGTGACGCGGATGCCATTGACCTCGTCGGGGGTGCAGGCCGGAAAGTTGACGTTGATCACGGTGTTCTTGGGCACGCCGGCGTCGATCACCTTGCGCACGATATCCGGCCCGAATTTCACGGCCGTGTCCCAAAGCGGCGCGTTCCGCGTTTCGATCGAGAATTCCTGGCTCAGCGCAAACGATGGAATGCCCAGAATGGTGCCTTCCAGCGCGCCCGCGATGGTGCCGGAATAGACCACGTCCTCGGCGACGTTGCGGCCCTTGTTGACGCCCGACAGCACGAGATCCGGCAGCTTTTCGCCGAGGATGTGGCGCGCGCCCATGATTACGCAATCGGTCGGCGTGCCGCGCACCGCAAAATGCCGCGGGCCGACTTCGCGCAGCCGCAGCGGATCGTTCAGCGACAGCGAATGCGAGACGCCGGATTGATCGAGTTCGGGCGCCACGATCCAGACGTCGTCCGACAGCGCGCGGGCGATCTCCTCGACGACCTTCAGACCGGGAGCGTGAATGCCGTCGTCATTGGTGCAGAGAATGCGCATCCGTCAAAATGCCTTCCGGTTCGATTCGAGGCCGTTTTCCATGTCGCCGGCGCCGTATTATCCGCCTATCGCCGCCGAGGCAAACCGGCAAGATACGGTCATTCCCGCATCCGGACGCGCCAGGGACGAACGAACTTGGCGTAGCCTGAAAACACCATTTGAAATTTTGGCGGCACGGACTGAGCCGTCTCGGGCTCAGGTGTTGGGATCGCAATTGCCCGCAATATGACGGGCGGAGTCGGAGGCGGTTTGATCGGATCCGGCTTTGGAGGCCGGGGCTCTTCCAACGTTGCGATCTGAGGTGGCGGCTCAATTGGTGCGATGGGCGAAACCACCGCCGGCGCCGGCGTAACCGGCGGCGCAGCCTGACGCACCGTTGGCGCAACGGGCGGAGCCGGCGCGATTGTTTCCGGCTGCGTCACGCCGCCCGGAGGAAACCGCTTCCGCGCCACCTCGAGGCCCTTGTCGAAATCCGCGACATTGAGCCATTCCTTGGCCCGCATGGTTTCGATCAGCGCCTCGTCCCACAACTGCGGGACCTCGATATCGAAGAAGCCCTTCAGCTTCTGGTCGATCAACTGCATCCCGAGGCCGGTGACAGCCCATTGCCGGCCGATCCAATGGATGTCGCGATGCAGGGGCATTTTCGGCTTTGCTATCTGTCGTGCTCGATGACTTTGAGGCCGCCCATATAAGGCTGCAGCACGTCGGGCACTGCAATCGATCCATCCTGTTGCTGATAGGTTTCCATGACAGCAATCAGCGCGCGGCCGACCGCAGTGCCGGAGCCGTTCAGCGTATGCACGAAACGCGGCTTGCCATCGGGCCCGCGATAGCGCGCATCCATGCGCCGCGCCTGGAAATCGCCGCACACCGAACAGCTGGAGATTTCGCGAAAAGCACCGCCGTCGCCCTGCCCCGGCATCCACACTTCGATGTCGTAGGTTTTCTGCGCGGAGAAACCCATGTCGCCCGCACACAGCGTCATGACACGATAATGCAGATCGAGGCGGCGCAATACTTCTTCAGCACAGGAGAGCATGCGCTCGTGCTCGTCCTTGCTCGCCTCCGGTGTGGTGATCGAGACCAGTTCGACTTTTGTGAATTGATGCTGGCGGATCATGCCTCGGGTATCACGGCCGGCGGCACCTGCCTCCGCACGGAAACACGGCGTCAGCGCCGAAAGACGCATCGGCAATTCCTTGTCGTCGACAATGGATTCGCGGACAAGGTTGGTCAGCGATACTTCGGCCGTGGGAATGAGGCCAAGACGTTCAGTCTTTAGGCGGCCATCATCCGGAGCCGCCAGCAGCTCGCCCTTGATCGCCCAGAACTGATCATCCTCGAATTTCGGCAATTGCCCGGTGCCGAACATCACGTCGTCGCGCACCAATAGCGGCGGATTGATCTCGGTGTAGCCATGTTCGTTGGTGTGGAGATCGAGCATGAATTGACCGATCGCACGCTCCAGCCGCGCGAGGCCTTTTTTCAGCACGACAAAACGCGCGCCGGAGAGTTTCGCTGCCGTCTCGAAATCCATATAGCCGAGCGCGCCGCCGAGATCGTCATGCGGCTTCGGCGCGAAACCGTAGGTGCGCGCCTTGCCGAACACCTGACGCTGCACATTGCCGAGCTCGTCAACACCGTCGGGCACTTCGTCGAGCGGCAGGTTCGGGATCGCGGCCAACTCTTTGGCGAGTTCGTCGTCCGCCGTCTTTGCCGCGGCTTCGAGCTCCGGCATCGTGGTCTTGAGTTCGGCGACCTCGGCCATCAACTTCGATGCACGCGCCTCGTCCTTTGCCTTCTTGGCGTCGCCGATTTCCTTCGAGGCCGCATTGCGCCTAGCCTGCGCCTGTTCGGATGCCAGGATTGCCGCGCGGCGCTTTTCGTCGATCGCCAGCAGCGACGGCGACAGCGGCGCCAGGCCACGGCGCTTCAGTCCGGCGTCGAATGCTTGCGGGTTATCGCGGATCGATTTGATGTCGTGCATGGCGGATCATTCCTGAATCGTGCCGGTGACGGCGCGCATCCAGTAACCCGAATGGACGGCTTTTGGAACAGCGAAGCGGCCCTACTCCGCCGGATTGGCCGCGGGCGGCGGGGTCGCGGAGGGTGGCGTACCGGTTGCGGCCTTGGCTGCGGCGACCCGCTTCTCCACCAAGGCGACCGCGAGGATCGAGCCTTCGTAGAGGACCATCAAGGGCAGCGCGAGCGAGGCCTGGCTCAGCACGTCCGGCGGCGTCAGGACGGCCGCGATGACGAAGGCGACCACGATGAAATAGCGCCGCTTTTCGCGCAGCTGCTGCGCGGTGAGGATGCCGATCCGGCCCAATAGCGTCAGGATGACTGGCAGCTGGAACGCGATGCCGAAGGCAAAGATCAGCGACATCATCAGCGACAGATATTCGCCGACCTTCGGCAACAGCTGGATCTGCGCGGTCTCGTCGCCGCCGGACTGCTGCATGCCGAGCGAGAAGCGCACCAGCATCGGCAGCACGATGAAATAGACCAGGAGCGAGCCGAGCACGAAGAAGAACGGGGTCGCCACCAGGTACGGCAGGAACGCGCCGCGCTCGTGCTTGTAAAGCCCGGGCGCCACGAATTTGTAGATCTGCGTCGCGATGATCGGGAACGAAATGAAGCCGGCGCCGAACAGCGCGAGCTTCAGCTGCGTGAGGAAATATTCCAGCAGCGCCGTGTAGATGAACTTCGAATTCTCGGGGCCGGCGATCCAGACGAACGGCCACACCAGCACGTTGTAGATCTGCTTGGCGAAGAAGAAGCAGAAGATGAAGGCTATACCGAACGCCAGCAGCGCCTTGATCAGCCGCGAGCGCAGCTCGATCAAATGGTCCATCAGCGGCGCTTTGCTGGCCTCGATGTCTTCGTCGCTCATGACGCTTTGGCGTCCTTGAGAATGTCCGGCGCCGCTGGCGCGATGTCCTGTGACGCGGCCTGAGCTTCGCGGGTGATGATCAGCGGCTCGGAGACCGCCTGATGGGTTTCGGCCTCGACGAACGTCTCGGCCGTCGGGGCGGCCGGCGTGGTCGGTGCGACGATTTCGGGCGTCACGGTTTCACCGATCGAGGTTTCCACCTGCGAATTCACGGGCTTGTCGATGTCCCCGATCTGCAGGGCGTCACCGACGTCCTTTTGCAGCGAGGTGATCAGACCGGTGGGAGACATACCTGTCGCGACGTCCTTGACCTCGTCAAAGCTCTTCTTGAGGTCGGCCATTTCGGCCTCGCGCATCGCTTCCTGGAACTGGCCCTGGAATTCGCTAGCCATCTTGCGGGCCTTGCCCATCCATTGCCCGACCATGCGCAGCACGCCCGGCAGCTCTTTCGGGCCGATGGCGATCAGCGCGACAACCGCGATGACGACCAGTTCACTCCACCCGATGTCGAACATGAAAATTTCCGCTTACGCGACCCCGCCCTACCCAAATCTCCATAGCAAGATTTTGGGGCGGCCCGCGTCTTTTCTCAACCGGCGTCCATGACTTCAATAGGCCATGGCTTCACCGGACACCGGTCCGCGCCCGACGGCGCCTGCGACTAAACGTCAAACAGCCTTGCTGCCGACATCGGTGCGGGCCGCCGTCGGCGCCGCATTGTGATCGATGGTCTTGGTCGGCTCGACCGCGGGCTTTTCCGCAGGCTTGTCATCGTCCTGCAAGCCTTTCTTGAAGGACTTGATGCCCTGCGCGACGTCGCCCATCAGGTCCGAAATCTTGCCGCGGCCGAACAACAGCAGGACCACTGCGATCACGACGATCCAGTGCCAAATGCTAAGCGAACCCATCCTGCAACCCTCCAAAAGAGACGGCCGGCATCCGGCCCAAGCTTTGCCGGAAGGTAGGCCCGGGAGGTGTCAAAAACAAGGACCCAGGCCGCGGCAAATCGCTGTCGCGACTACGGATTATTGCTACCGTTAATCCGGTTTCGAGGACTGAACGGCCCCTAGCGGAACAGGCCCCGAACCGGGGCCCGTTCTACTTTGCATGGGGTTGTTTTCGATATTTTTGTCCACGCCCTAGCTTTCGCTAGGGGTCTCGGGCTCGGCCGCCGGCGCCAGCAGGAGTTCCAGGGTGTCGCCGGCATCCAGCGGGTCCTCGTCCTCTCGCAGCGCCACGTCGTCCGACGGGGTCGGAACGCTGAAGCCGGAAGGCAGCCGCGAATCCAGCAGGCCGGTGCCTTTCAGCTCTTCCAGGCCCGGCAGATCGCCGAGTGCTTCGAGGCTGAACTGCGACAGGAACCCGTCGGTAGTGCCGAACGTCAACGGCCGGCCCGGCGTCTTGCGGCGGCCGCGGGGACGGATCCAGCCGGTCTCCAGCAACACATCCAGCGTGCCCTTGGAGGTGATCACGCCGCGGATTTCCTCGATCTCGGCGCGCGTCACCGGCTGGTGGTAGGCGATGATCGCGAGCACCTCGATGGCCGCGCGCGACAGCCGCCGCGTTTCCGTGCTCTCCCGCGTCATCAGCCACGACAGATCGCCGGCGGTGCGGAACGTCCACTTGTTCGCGACCCGCACCAGATTGACGCCGCGCGTGGCGTATTCCGCCTGCAGTTGCGCCAAAGCGACCTTGACATCGACACCGTCTGGCATCCGCTTGGCCAGCGCCGCCTGATCGACCGGCTCGGCGGAGGCAAACAACAGCGCTTCCAGCAGCCGCAATTCTTCGGGCCTCGCTTCGGGCTCGTTCGTGGGGTCGACGGAATGTTCCTCGGCTTCTTCCATGCGCTTTTCCGCGAGGCTCGCCATGGCTAGGTCTCCTTCTTCCACTTACTCGACCGAGAGATCCGAAGCGGACATCGCTCCGGACGCTTGCGGCTGACGCTTACGAAAATACAACGGCGCGAACGCCTCTTTCTGGTTCAGTTCCATCTCGCCTTCCCGCACCAGCTCGAGCGCGGCGGCAAAGGTGGAGGCAAATACCGTCGCTTTCTGCGAGGGATCGACAACATAACTGAGGAGAAATTCGTCGAGGCAGCTCCAGTCCTCGGCCATGCCGACCAGCCGCTCCAGCGAGGCGCGCGCTTCCGACAGCGACCACACCGTGCGCTTGGCCAGATGCACCGTTGCCAGCACCTTCTGTTGACGCTGCGTGGCATAGGCCGTGAGCAGGTCGTATAGCGTCGCGGTGAATTTGGGGTGGCGGATTTCCGCGATCGATTCCGGATTGCCGCGCGGGAAAATATCGCGCTGGAACTGCGGCCGGTTCATCAGCCGATTGGCCGCCTCGCGGATGGCTTCCAGCCGGCGCAGCCGGTTGGCGAGCGCGGTCGCCATCTCCTCGGCGCTCGGGCCGTCCGGCGTCGCCGGCTCCGGCAGCAGCAGCCGCGATTTCAGGAACGCCAGCCAGGCCGCCATCACCAGATAGTCGGCCGCAAGCTCGAGGCGGATCTTTCGCGCCGCCTCGATGAAGACGAGATACTGGTCGGCCAGCGCCAGGATGGAAATTTTGGACAGGTCGACCTTCTGTTGCCGCGCCAGCGTCAGCAACAGGTCGAGCGGACCCTCATAGCCCTCGACGTCGACAACCAGCGAGGGCTCGCTGTCGGTGCCGTCAGCGGCGGGCCGTCCGGTCTCAAACGATAGAATCTCCGCGGTCATACCGTCCCTACCCGATCCATCAACGCGTCCAGTTCAGCCCGCGCCGCCTGCCGGTCGAGCGGCAGCGGCGCCTTTCGCGAGGCCAGCGCCCGGTTGGCGCGATTGAGGGCCTCGCCCGTCAGTTCCGGCGTCTCGGCTGCGACATCGCGCATTTCGTCGAGCTTGCCGTTGCAATGCAAAACCATGTCGCAGCCGGCGTTGACGATGGCTCGGGTCCGCTCGGCGATCGATCCCGCCAACGCATTCATGGACACGTCATCACTCATCAACAAACCCTGGAACCCGATTACGCCGCGAATCACCTGCCGGATGATTGTCGCAGAAGTCGTCGCCGGATGGACGGGGTCTAGCGCGCTAAACACAACATGTGCGGTCATCGCCATCGGCAGGTCCGCCAGCGGTTGGAAGGCGGCAAAATCGGTCCGATCGAGCTCTTCCCTCGTCGAATCAACCGTTGGCAGCCGAAAATGACTGTCCGCTGTGGCCCTTCCATGGCCGGGAATGTGCTTCAGGACCGGCAACACCCCGCCCTGCTCCAGCCCCTCGGTGACGGCGCGGGCGATCGCGGCCACTCTGCCCGGCTCGGTTCCATAGGCCCGGTTGCCAATGACGGCGTCGGCCCCCGCAACCGGCACGTCCGCCAGTGGCAGGCAGTCCACCGTGATTCCGAGGTCGATCAGGTCGGCTGCGATCAGCCGTGAGCTCAAACGGGCGGCCTTGAATCCCAGTTGAGGGTCGATGTCGTACAGCGCCCCAAAGACGGCGCCTGGCGGATAGACCGGCCAATGCGGCGGTCCGAGCCGCTGCACCCGCCCGCCTTCCTGGTCGATCAGGACGGGCGCATCGGCGTTTCCGACCAAATTGCGCAATTCGCCAACCAGCGAAGCAACTTGCGCGGGGGTCTCAATGTTGCGTTTGAATAGGATAAAGCCCCATGGCAGCTCGGCACGGATAAACGCGCGCTCGTCAGCGCTCAATTCCAGTCCGGATATGCCTGTGATGAATGCGCGGCTGCTCATGGGGGCCGATTAGGCCCCTCACAGCTCCCGGGTCAAGGAAACGGCCGTTAATTCCTGAGGATGACGCACTGTCCGCCGGCGGTTTTCAGGTTGCCGCACAGCTGCGCCGCCTCCTCCTGAGAACCAAACGGTCCGACCATCGAGCGGTAAACGACGCCCTTGTCGCCGAGGTCCGCCCGCCTGATCGAAGCCGAACGTGTCCCCAGCACGGATGGATACTTGCCCTGCAGCGCCCGGTAGGAAGCCAGTGCATCAGCCTCGTTCTTCTGCGAGGAGACCTGAACGAGATATCCGACGCCGGAGGGCGCGGCCTGCGCCTGACCGGTTGCCGCGACACGGGTGGGCGCCGGATCGGGCGCTGCGCCGCCTTGCGGCGTCAGCGCGAGCGGGCCATTGGCGCTGGCGTTGGCGTTGGCGGATGACGGGCTGCGCGGCGCCGCGGCCGGGGCTGGCGCCGGTGCGGCCGTACGGGCAGCCGGCGCCGGCTTTGCCTGTGCAACCCCTGCAGGAACGCCACCATTATCGGCGTCGCCCTTTACGGCAAGGGTCTTGACCTTGCGCGGTTCGTTGTTCGGCAGGGAGCCGTTCGCGGCGGTCGCCGGCGGCGGAGCGGCCGGAGAGACGCTTGCGACCGAGGGCGGGCTGCCATTCGGGTTCAGCGGCGGAAACACCACGCGCGGACCGGACCTGGAGTTGACGTCGACCGGAGCCTCTTCACGCGAAACGATCTTTTCGCCGCCATCGCCGGGCACCATGCGGTCCGGTGTCTTGGCAGCGGCACCATCGCCCGGCGTCGCCATGACCTTGGTCGGGCTGTTGTCGGCCTTGATGATCGGCGGCTCGCCGCTGCGGGGTGAACCGACATAGGTTCGGTAGGCGAAGGCAGCCCCCGTCCCGACCACGGCCAGCGCCAGCACCGCGGCGACCGTAATCAGGCCGTTGCTGCGCTTGCGCGGCGGCTCCGGCTCTTCCTCGTAATCGCTCTGATAGGCGTAGGGATCATCCGGAAAGGCCGGATCACGTGCATATTCATGCTGCCCTGATTCCAGCTGGCCATACAGCGCGTCGTCATACCGCGAGGGATCCACCGGCTGCTCGTCCGCGTATTGCTGCGCCGGCGCGTGATGGTCCTGTTCATGTGCCGCCGGCTGCTGAGCCGCGTAGCGGTGCAAGGGATGCACGGGGCTCGGCTGGTAATCCTGCTCCGGCTCTTCGTATTCCTGCTGCGGTGGCAGTGGCGGCGCATCGTGCCTGGCGCGCTGCATCCATGGCGGCGGGCCCGCGGCTACACCGACCTCTTCCTCGTCCACGGCGTCGTGTTGCGGTCGCACGTTGGCCCGCGACTGCAGTGGGTGCGGGGTCTTGGCGCCGCTGCTAAACGGATCGGACTGCCCGATCAGCCGCGCCAGCTCCGCCAGCGGATCGCTGTCGCCCCTCGCCGGGGCAGCCGGGTTCGCGCCGCGATCATCGTCGGCGTCCGAAGGAAAAGTTCGTTCCTGGTATCTATCAGCCATCGTGAAGATGCATCCCCTTCGGGACAGCGCCAACCCGCCATGACCATACGAGCCATGAACACGAATTGGCTCCTGCCAGATACCCTCACAATCCCCATTGCGAGGGCCTATGCCCCTTGCCTACCGCATCTCGGTCGGAGCGTGGACGCCGAGAACGGCTAAGCCCGATTCCAGAACCGAGACGACGCCCTGGACCATTGCCAGTCGCGCCCTCGTAATGTGTGCATCATTAGTGATAATGAAGCGTAAATAGGGCAAATCCCGCCCCTTGGTCCAAAGCGCGTGAAATTCACTCGCGAGATCATAGAGGTAAAAAGCGATTCGGTGGGGTTCATGCGCCACCGCCGCCGCCTCGATCATCCGGGGATAAAGCGCCAGCTGCTTCAACAGGCTGAGTTCCGCAGGGTCCGTCAGCCGCTCCACCGCGGCATCCCCGAGATAGGCCGCCCGGGCGGAATCGCTCTCCGGCAGGTCCGGAAGCATTTCCCGGGCGTTCTTGAAGATCGAATGGCCGCGGGCGTGGCCGTACTGGACGTAGAACACCGCGTTATCCTTGGACTGCTCGATCACCTTGGCAAGGTCGAAATCCAGCACCGCGTCGTTCTTGCGGAACAGCATCATGAAGCGCACGGCGTCAGAACCGACCTCGTCGACCACCTCACGCAAGGTGACGAACTCGCCGGAGCGCTTTGACATCTTCACCGGCTCGCCGTCGCGCAGCAGCTTGACCAGCTGCACGATCTTGACGTCGAGGGCCGCCTTGCCCGAGGTCACGGCCTTCACCGCCGCCTGCATGCGCTTGATATAACCGCCATGATCGGCGCCGAACACGTCGATCAGGTTGGTGAAGCCGCGATCGAACTTGTTCTTGTGGTTGGCGATGTCGGAGGCGAAATAAGTATAGCCGCCATCGGACTTGATCAGCGGACGATCGACATCGTCGCCGAATGAGGTGGCCCGAAACAGCGTTTGCTCGCGGTCCTCGTAGTCGTCGACCACCTTGCCTTTGGGCGGCGCCAGGCGGCCTTCATAGACATCGCCTTTGGCACGCAGATAGTCGATGGTCTCGGTGACCTTGTTGTTGCCGGTCTCGATCAGCGAGCGCTCCGAGAAAAACACATCGTGCTTGATGTGCAGCGCCGAGAGATCGCCCTTGATCATCTCCATCATCATGTCGATGGCCTTGAGGCGCACGATCGGCAACCAGGCGTTTTCCGACATCGCCTTGAGCTTGCCGCCGTATTCGGCGGCCAGCGCCTGCCCAACCGGGACGAGATAATCGCCGGGATAGAGGCCTTCCGGGATCGCGCCAATGTCCTCGCCGAGCGCTTCCCGGTAACGCAGATACGCGGAGCGGCCGAGCACATCGACCTGCGCGCCGGCGTCGTTGATGTAGTATTCGCGCGTGACGTCATAGCCCGCGAACTGCAGCAGGCTGCACAGTGCGTCGCCGAACACGGCGCCCCGGCAATGTCCGACATGCATCGGCCCGGTCGGATTGGCCGAGACGTATTCGACATTGACCTTTTCGCCGCCACCAATCGCGCTCTGGCCGTAGGTGACGCCCTCGCGCAGCACGGTGCGCAGCGCGTCCGCCCACACCCCTGGCTTCAGGGTGAGATTGATGAAGCCGGGCCCGGCGACTTCGACGGAAGCGATCAGATCGTCGGCGCGCAGCTTTTCGGCGAACTTGTCGGCAAGATCGCGCGGCTTTGCCTTGGCTTCCTTGGCGAGCACCATCGCGGCATTGGTCGCCATGTCGCCATGGGTCGCATCGCGCGGTGGCTCGACCACCACTCGGGAGAAATCGATGCCGGCAGGCCAGTTTTCCTCGGCCGCTAGCACGGCACAAATCCTGTGCACGCGCGCAAGCACATCGGCAAAAAGGTGCGGAGAAGTGGGTTTTTCGGCCATTTTTTGAAGTCCTCGGCCGCCGCCTAACGCAAATCCGGGGTCAAGTCAAAAAGCCTCTGGTGCTCGATCAGGGCGAAACGGTCGGTCATCCCGGCAATGAAATTGCCAATCCGGCGGGCACGCCCGGCTTCGGTCTCCCGCTCGGTCTCCTCGACCCACTCGGCCGGCAGGTCAGCCGGCGATTTCTGGTAGCGCGCGAACAGGTCGAACACGATCTGCTCCGCCTCACCCATCACCCGCATCACCCGCTTGTGGCGGTACATCCGCTGCTTCAGGAATGCCTTGATGTCGGCCTCCTCCGTCGCCACGGCAGGCGGAAACGCGACCAGGGGCTGAGCGCAGTGGCGCACATCGTGGGCCGATTGCGGCTTGGCCGCTTCGAGCCGCCTGCCTGCCTCGGCGACAACAGCCGAGATCATGTAGGAAATCAGCTCGCGCACCAATTCCGCCCCGCGCCTGCCGTCATCGAGATCGGGATAGTGCTTGCCGATGTCGGCGATGATGGCGGCCGTGAGCGGCATCACGTTGAGGTCGTCGACGCTGAACAGGCCCGCGCGCAGGCCGTCATCGATATCGTGGGCGTCATAGGCGATGTCGTCGGCGAAGGCTGCGACCTGGGCCTCCAGCGAGGCGTAGGTCCACAGCTCCAGATCATATTTGCGGTTGAAATCGGCGATCCCGACCGGGATCCCGCTGTCGCTGTAGCGCCCGGTGGGGTCCCCGCTCCGCATCGTCAGCGGGCCATTGTGCTTGACGATGCCCTCCAGCGATTCCCAGCTCAGATTGAGCCCATCGAATTCGGGGTAGCGATGTTCCAGCGAGGTTACGACGCGCAGGGTCTGGGCGTTGTGATCGAAGCCGCCATGGGCCGCCAGGCATTTGTCCAGCGCCCGCTCCCCGGCATGGCCGAACGGGGGATGGCCGAGGTCGTGGGCCAGCGCCAGCGTCTCGGTGAGGTCTTCGTCGAGCCCGAGCTGGCGGGCCAGCGCGCGGGCGATCTGGGCCACCTCCAGCGAATGGGTCAGCCTTGTGCGGTAATGATCGCCTTCATGGAACACGAAGACTTGGGTTTTGTGCTTCAGGCGACGGAAGGCGGTGGAATGGATAACCCGGTCGCAGTCGCGCCGGAACGGGCTGCGGGTCTTGCTCGGCGGCTCCGTAAACAGCCGGCCGCGGCTGCGATCGGGATCGCAGGCATAGAGCGCGCGGGGGGCAGCCATTCCGACCGACACGTTTTTTTAGTCCTTATCCATTTGATTCTGCGAGATTACATACTTAACTATGGGGAGCGCGGGATACCAAATGAATTGGGTATGACGCCTTCGACCGGAGACCACGCATGACCACTGCCATCACCGTCAGCGAGCGGGCCGCCCGCCGCATCGGGCAAATCCTCAAGACCGAGGGCGACGGCGCCATGCTGCGCATTTCCGTCGAAGGCGGCGGCTGCTCCGGCTTCCAGTACAAATTCGACGTCGAGCATGCCCAGGCCGAGGACGATCTGGTGATTGCGCGCGAGGGCGCCGTGGTGCTGGTCGATCCGGCATCGGTGCCGTTCCTGGCCGGCTCGGAAGTCGATTTCGTCGACGATCTGATCGGCGCGTCGTTCCGGGTGGTCAATCCGAATGCCACCGCCTCCTGCGGCTGCGGCACCAGTTTTTCGATCTGAGCGACATCAGCGCGGCGTGGCGAACAACGCCTTCGCATTGCCGCTCGCGATCTGCTCGGCGATTTTGGGCGATAGCTGCGCCAGCCAGGCGCGATAGCTCGCCATGATCTCACCATAGCTCGCCCAGCGCTCCGGCACCCAGGTGTCCGAACCGAGCAGGAAGCGATCGGGATAGCGTTCGAACAGCGTCCGCCACTCAGCCGTCAGCTTGCCCGCGCCGTCGGTGATGCCGCTGCGATACGACAACTCTCCCCACAGCTTTGGGTATTTCGACAGCATCGCCGTGACGCGATCGGTCGACAGCCCAAAGCCGGTATGCGCCCAGATGATCCGGGCTTTCGGATTGTGCCGCATCAGGATCTCGACCGCCTCGTCATCGGCATGGGCGTGCAGATAGAGGTCGTTGGCGACCGCAAAATCGACGGTCTTCTTGACCCACTCGTTCTCCGCCGACTTGCCCGACAGATGGAATTCGCCGATGCCGCGGTAATAGCCGCGCTTGAATTCGTCCTGCACCAGATCGAAGATCACGGGGTCGCCGAACCAGCTCTGGATATCCGACCGGACGCGGTACGGACGGATGAAAGGCACGACCTGCAGGCCATCGGCCTTGGCATCCACCAGCGCATGCGTTCCGCTGTTCGGGCGGCTGGTCGCGAGGATGCCGGTGACGCGATGCTTCTTGAATAGCGCGAGCACCTCGTCGAGCTGGTAATACGGCTTTGGTTCCCAATTGTAATGCAGATGCGCGTCGAAGATTTCGATCGGCTCGGCCGCAACGGCCCTCGTCCCGACGTTCCACGCAAGCGCGGTCAGGATGACGATGCATCGCAAGGCGGTCCGCATTGCCCGCGCCGGGATCATTACTCGGCCGCGACCACGTGCGGCCGCTTCTCGTCGCCGGTTGCTTCGAGCTGCGGTTCGAGCCGGCGCTTCAGGCGGCGGTCGAGACGGTCGAGATAGATGTAGATCACGGGGGTAATGTACAGCGTCAGCAGTTGCGACAGGCACAGACCGCCGACCACGGCGACGCCAAGTGGCTGGCGCAGTTCGGCGCCGGCGCCGGCGCCGAGCGCGATCGGCAGCGTGCCGAAGATCGCGGCGAACGTCGTCATCATGATCGGGCGGAAACGCAGCAGCGCGGCTTCCCGGATCGCATGCTCGGCGCTGAGGCCGACGCTGCGCCGCTCCAGCGCGAAGTCGACCATCATGATGGCGTTCTTCTTGACGATGCCGACCAGCATCACGATGCCGATCATCGCGATGACGGACATCTCCATTCCGAACAGCATCAGGGTCAGGATCGCGCCGATGCCGGCCGACGGCAGGCCGGAGATGATGGTGATCGGGTGGATGAAGCTCTCGTAGAGGATGCCGAGGATGACGAAGGCCGCGAACACGGCGGCGAGGATCAGGACGCCCTGCCCGCGCAGCGAATCCTGGAACACCTGCGCCGTGCCGGAGAAGCCGGTGGCGATGGTTGCCGGCAGGTTGGAGCTCTGCTCGAGCGTGGTGATCTGGTCGACCGCATGGCCCAGCGAATAGCCGGGCGCGAGGTTGAACGAGATCGTCACCGCCGGCTGCTGCGCCTGGTGGTTGATTTGCAGCGGCCCCACCGTCGGAACCAGCTTCGCCACCGCTGACAGCGGAATGGTCTGGTTGTTCTGGGTCTTCATGTAGAGCTTGGACAGATCGGACGGATCGACCCGGAACTGCGGCTGCACTTCCAGGATAATCTGGTAGTCGTTCGACGGCATGTAGATGGTGCCGACCTGGCGCGAGCCGTAGGCGTTGTAGAGCTGGTTGCGAACCTGATCGACGGTGACGCCGTAAACGGCGGCCTTCTCGCGGTCGATGTCGACCGTCATCTGCGGGTTCTTGATGTAGAGATCGGTGGTGACGTCGAGCAGTCCCGGCACCTTCTCGATCTTGTCGCGCATCTCCGGCGCCAGCCGGTACAGCGAGTCGGTGTCGCCGCTCTGCATCACATACTGGTACTGGCTCTTGGAGATCCGCCCGCCGATATTGAGGTTCTGGATCGGCTGGAAGAACGCCTGCATGCCTGGAATCTGGCGGGCCTTGGTCCGGAGCCGCCCGATGATCGTCGTGAGGTTGTCGCGTTCCTTTTTCGGCTTCAGCGCGATGAACAGGCGCCCGTAATTCGCCGTCGCGTTCGGTCCGCCGGCACCGACGGTGGAGTTGATGTATTCGACCGCGGGATCGCCTCTCAGCACGGCGACCAGCGCCTGCTGCCGCTCCTTCATCGCATCGAAGGACGTATCGGTCGCAGCCTCGGTCACGCCGATCAGGAAGCCGGTGTCCTCCTGTGGGAAGAAGCCCTTCGGCACGATCATGTAGAGGTAGACGGTGCCGCCGAGCGTCGCCAGCGTCACGGCCAGCATCAGCGCCTTGCGCGCCAGCACCCAGTCGAGCGTCCATTCATAGGCACGCAGCCAGGATTCGAACATCGCCTCGAAAGCGCGAAGCACGATATTCGGCTTCTTGTTCGGGTCGTGCGCCCGCAACACGCGCGCGCACAGCATCGGTGTCAAGGTCAGTGAGACGAATCCTGATACGATGATCGCAACCGATACCGTCACCGCGAATTCGCGGAACACACGGCCGACGATACCGCCCATCAGCAGCACCGGGATGAACACGGCGATCAGCGAGAAAGTGATCGAGATGATCGTGAAGCCGATCTCGCGCGCGCCCTTCAGAGCGGCCTCAAACGGCCGCATCCCGCGCTCGATGTGGCGGACGATGTTTTCGAGCATGACGATGGCGTCGTCGACCACGAACCCGACCGACAGGGTCAGCGCCAGCAGCGTCATGTTGTTGATCGAATAGTCGAGCGCATACATCACCGCGCAGGTGCCGAACAGCGAGATCGGAACCGCCAGCGCCGGAATGAAGGTCGCGGACGCCGAGCGCAGGAACAGGAAGATGACGAGGATGACCAGCCCGATCGCGATCAGCAGCGTCTCCTCGACGTCGGCCACCGCCTGACGAATCGATACCGAGCGATCCATCAGCACGTTGATCGACACCGATGGCGGGATCTGCGCCCGCAGCACCGGCAATTTGGCCAGGATGCCATCGACCACCGCCACCGTGTTGGCGTCCGGCTGTTTCTGGATGCCGAGCACGATCGAGCGCTCGTCGTTCAGCCAGGTTGCGATCCGCTCGTTCTCGACGCTGTCGTAGATCTTTGCGACCTCATCGAGCTTGACCGGCGAACCGTTGCGCCAGGCCACCACGATCTTGCTGTAGTCGGCCGCCTTGTCCATCTGGCCGGAGGCCTGCAGGGCCACGTCCTGCTTCGGTCCGTTCAACGTGCCGACCGGGGTCGACGAATTGGCGGCCGAAACCGCGGAACGGATGTCTTCGAGCGACAATCCACGCGCCGCGGCGGCTTCCGGATCGGCCTGGACGCGAACGGCGAACTTCTGCGCGCCGTAGACGCTGACCTGCGCGACGCCCGGTATCTGCGACAAAGTCTGGCCGATGGTGATTTCGCCATATTCGTTGACCGCCGACAGCGGCAGCGTTGGTGAACCGAGCACCACGAACAGGATCGCGAAATCGGCCGGGTTCACCTTGCGGAAACTCGGCGGGATTCTCATCTCGATCGGCAACCGGCGTTGCGCGATCGTCAGCGCCGTCTGCACGTCGAGCGCGGCGGAATCGATGTTACGGTTGAGATCGAACTGGATCGTGATCGAGCTGGTGCCCTGCGAGGAATTCGACGACATCGAGGAGATGCCGGCGATGGTCGAGAGCTGGCGCTCGATGACGCCGGCGACAGATGATGCCATCGTTTCCGCGCTCGCGCCCGGCAAGGTTGCGGTCACGGCGATGGTCGGGAAGTCGACCCGCGGCAGCGCCGATACCGGCAGCAGGCGGAAGCCGAAGATGCCGAATGCAATGATCGACGCCGTGATCAGCGTCGTCATGACCGGCCGGCGGATGCAGAGCTCCGAAAGCGTCATCGGCTACGCCCCCGCCTTCTTTGTCCGCGGCTCGACCCGGGTTCCGTCCGACAGCAGCAATTGTCCGTCGACCACCACGCTCTCGTCGCCCGCGAGCCCTTCTGAGATCACCGACATGCCCTGCGAGGTGCGATCGACCGTGACCGGTTGGACCTTGGCTGTGCCGTCCTTGACGACGAAGACGAAATTGCCGGTCTGGCTGCGCTGCACGGCGACGGTCGGCACCACGATCGCATCTTCGCTGCGGATCGTCAGCCTGGTCGCGACCAGGGTGCCCGGCCACAAGGTCTCGTTCTCGTTGCTCATGATGCCGCGCACGGTGACCATGCCCGTGGTGGCATCCACCGTATTCTCGACCATCGCGACCTTGCCGGTCTCGGAGCGCTGATGGCCCGGGATGGTCGCCGTCACCCCGGATACCCCTTTCGCCATCGACTCCCGCAAATCCACCAGCACGCGCTGCGGAACCGCGAAGGTCACGTAGACCGGCGCCATCTGGTTGATGACGGCGAGCGGCGCGGTATCGGCGGGACGGACGAAGTTTCCAACTTTCACATTGGCCACGCTGATCCGGCCCGAAAACGGCGCGCGGATCGTGGTGTAGCTTTTCTGGACCTTGAGATTGTCCAGCGACGCCTGGTCGGACTTGATGGTTCCTGCCAGGATGTCGGCCGTCGTCTTGGCGTTGTCTAGATTGACCTGCGTGGTCGCGCCCTTCCCGATCAGTTCGCTGAACCGCCGGACATCGCGCAGCGCGCCTTCGAGTTGGGCGCGATCCTTCGCCAAAACTCCCTCAGCCTGCTCGATCTGGGCATCGATCTGGCGCGCATCGAGCGTGAACAGCAAGTCGCCTTCGTTGACCTTGGCGCCGTCCTGGAAATGGACCGACAGGATGGTGGTTTCCAGCCGCGACTTCAACGCCACGCTGGAGATCGGCGTAACCGTTCCGTTGGCGTCGACATCGACGGGCACGGACTTGCGCTCCGCCTTCGCCAGTTCGACCGAGACCATGCGCGGACGCTGCGGCCCCTGCGCGCTGGCGTTGCTCCCCATCCACGACGAGCGGGTTGTGTAGGCCGCGACGGCGACGATGCCGATAATGCCGGCAACAAGTATCCAGTTACGCTTTTTCATAATTTTTCACGTCCGTCGGCCCGCAAAGGACGGGACAGCTGCTCCCGGCCCCTTGACGGCGACTTTTACGCCTTATTTCTAGATAGTTATCACAGCCTCGCAGCACATGGTATGCCACTGGGCGAAAATGTGTTGTTACAATCCGGTCATTTGCAATGCGTATTGCTACGTGGAATATGCATTGGGATAATCCGGGTTCACGATGAACCGTTATGGACAGTCGAAAATTGCGTTTAAACGAGCTGTGACAACGACTTAGGGCAAATCAACCGTCCGATTGCGTCCGAAGCTCCACCATTGCAGCCGGTAACTTTTCGGGTACTCTGCCGGGTATCAATCACCGGATACCCGAATGCTCACAGTCACCGAAGTCAAGAACGCGAAGGCCCAGGACAAAGCAATAAAACTGCCCGACGCTGGGGGTCTGTACCTGCTGGTTAAGCCCAGCGGCTCGAAGCTGTGGCACTACCGCTTCTGGCTGCACGACAAGGAGGGCCTGGCGTCCCTGGGTCAGTTCCCCGACATCGGCCTTGCTGAAGCACGCGAGCGCCATGCAGCAGCCAGGAAGCTGGTGGCAAACGGCATCAACCCAGTACATGCGCAGCGCCAGGCAAAGCTGGAAGCGACACAACGGGAACAGCTGGCGGCCCAGGGCACGTTCGGTGCCGTCTGCGCATCGTGGCGCGCCTTGACCGACCCCGAGCTAAAGGCATCTTCAGTGCGTCAGCGCGAACGCGAACTGGACAACGATGTTTTGCCGGTGCTGCGCCGCCGCCAGGTCAAGAGCATCACGCGCCTGGAACTGGTGGCGATGCTCCACACCATTCAGCAGCGCGCGCCCGAGACTGCGCGCAACGTTCGCACCCACCTTGATGCGATCTTTGAACATGCTTGCAATACGGGGTTGTTGAGCGCGAACCCAACGCCCCCCAGGTCGATCCTGAAGAAGCGCCAGCAGAATGGCCACGCCGCCATCGCGGTGGATCGCGTGGGCGACTTTCTGCGCGCCGTTGATGCGGCCGGCATGAACCCGGAGACGCGCATTGCGATGCTGCTGGTGCTGCTGTGCGCTTCGCGGAAAGAGGAAGTGATCGGCGCGCCATGGTCGGAGTTCGACATTGAAGGCGGGCTGTGGTTGATCCCCGCGAACCGCATCAAGGGCAAGCGCGACCACTTGGTGCCCCTGCCCCGCCAGGCCGTCGCCTTGCTGCGCGAGCTGCGCGCCATAACGCCGCCGGAACGGACCTACCTATTCCCGAATCGGCGCGACCCCCAGCGACCGATGGCCAATCGGTCGTTGAACGCGGTGATGGAGCGCTTAGGCTTCAACGGCGAAGCAACCGTGCACGGCTGGCGCTCGGTGTTCAGCACGCGGTACAACGAGCTGGGGGTGAACGCCGATGTGATCGAACGCTGCCTGGCGCACGTCCATGGCAACTACACGCGAGCCGCCTACAACCGCGCCGAGTACCTGGATCAGCGGCGCAAGCTGCTGGCGCAATGGGCCGATTGGCTGGACAAACAGCGCGCCAAGAAGCCGACTTCGAAGAAGTAATTTCCTTCGACAGCACATCAACGAGCCCGCCGCCGAGCGGGCTTTTTTGCGTTTGAACGCCCCCGGAAATCCCCCCGGAGGACCGAATGCGTCCTACATCGTCCAATCGGGTCGTTTTCAACGAAAGGACCCACAGTGGAAACACTCTCTGAAATCGAACTGAAGCCCGTTCAACTGATGCAGGTTGGCGACGTTCTCAAGCTGACGCGCATCGGAAAATCGAAGCTGTACACGCTGCTGGCGGCCGGCGAATTCCCCAAGCCACTCAAGCTCGGCAAACAGAACCTCTGGCTGCTGCGCGAAGTTCACGCGCACATCGAGGCTGCGGCGCTGGCGCGCGATGGGAGCCCGGCATGAAAAAAAGAAACGCCCTGACACTGCAGGGCGCTTCGGCAAATCGTCTTGGCGGACCGGTTTTGCTTGAAGCGAAGTTTACCCGAGTAAGCGCAAATATTCAATCACCAGTGCTGCGCTGCGTGGCACTGGCCCGACAGATCGAGCGCGCGAATTACCGCATTGCCGACCAAATGCGCGCCGCGTTGGAGGGCATGCAATGAGCGAAAAGCAATTGCTGACGGTCGAGGATTTCAAAGGCTGGCAGCGCGTCAACGCGGCTGCGCTCGCCCAGTCCGAGGAATACGCTCGCGCCACCATGGTGGACGCGCTGCTGCGCGACGTGCTGCTGCGCATGAACTGGGGGCTGCAGGCCGCTTGCGATCACGCGTGGAGCACGCGCGCCAAGCATGCACCCCATTTCCACCGCCAGGCTGCACGCGAAGCGCTGGAGGCCATCGGCTGGCAAGGGGCGAACGAGTGAGCGCCCTGGACGAAATCTTCAAGCTGGCCAACGACCGCATTGCGCGCGAGAGCGCAGCGCGCGAGGCGCGGGGCGAGCCGCCCCCAGAGCTGCCGAAGCTGGAGCCGCGCGCGAAGCGCGGCACTGGTGGCGCAAGGCTGCCTTCGCCGTATGCGGGCAAGCCTCGCGCAGTGCCAGCACCGAAGCCGACACCAGCCCGCCAGGCGGCGCCGGCAGAAGCTGAAAGCGTACGCCTGGAGGACTTCCACGCGCACATGCCAAGCCACGCCTATCTGTTCACCCCGACCCGCGAGCTGTGGCCCGCCGCGTCGGTCAATGGTCGCATCCGCGAGTGGCCGACGAACCCGGGCACGATGAAGGCAATGAAGCCTTCGGACTGGCTGGACGCACATCGCCCTATCGAGCAAATGGCGTGGCACCCTGCAGAGCCCGAGCTGATCGAAGGCCGCGTGATGCAGATCAACGGATGGGCCGATCACGCAGGGGCGAAGGTGTTCAACCTCTATCGAGCCCCAGCCGTCATCAATGGCGACGCCAGGCGCGCGGACAAGTGGCGCGAGCATCTGCGCACGGTGTACGCCGCAGAGGCTGACCACATCGAGCAATGGCTTGCGCAGCGTGTGCAGCGGCCTGGCGTGAAGGTGAATCACGCGCTGGTGCTGGGCGGATCGCAGGGCACGGGCAAAGACACGCTGCTGGAGCCAGTGCGCGCCGGTATCGGGCCGTGGAACTGGCAGGACATCAGCCCCGTGCAGATGCTCGGCCGCTTCAATGGCTGGGCTAAGGCTGTGGTGGTCCGCGTGAACGAGGCGCGCGACCTGGGGGACGTGGACCGCTTCGGCTTCTATGACCACTCCAAAACCTACATCGCCGCGCCGCCCGATGTGATCCGCGTTGATGAAAAGAATTTGCGCGAGCACTACGTGGCGAACGTCATGGGCGTCATCATCACCACGAACAACCGGGTTGATGGCCTGTATCTGCCCGCAGATGATCGGCGGCACTTCGTGGCGTGGAGTGAACTGACGCGCGACGCTTTCACAGAGGGCTACTGGTCCGACCTATGGGGCTGGTATGAGCGCGGCGGCATCGGCGACGTGGTGGCATTCCTGCGTTCGATGGACCTATCGCGGTTCGACGCAAAGGCCCCGCCGCCCAAGACGCCGGCTTTCTGGGCCATCGTGCAGACGAACGAGGCGCCCGAATCGAGTGAACTGCGCGACCTGCTGGAGAAGGCCGGCGAACCCGAGGCCACCACGATCAGCGACATCATTCTGCGCGCTGAAGCAGAGCGCATGTTTGACTTGGCGGCCGAGCTGCGCGACCGGAAGAGCCGCCGATCCGTGCCGCACAAGTTCGAGCGCGTTGGATACGTGGCGGTCCGCAACCCCACTGCCGAAGATGGCTTATTCAAGATCGCCGGCCGCCGCCAGTGCGTCTATGCGAAGAAGTCGCTTCCGCTCCCCCTCCAGGTGCGTGCAGCGCGTGAGCTGGCTGACCGTCAGACTGGTCAGTGAATCGGTGAAGTCAGTGAAAAACCATCCGCATCCTGAAGACACCACCACTCCCGCGTATTTCGTGATCGATCACGGTATACGCGGGGGAAGGTGGGGCGCTATGGATGGAGATAGAAAAACCACTGACTGCACTGATTCACTGACCAGGCGAAGGACGACGCTAGACCATGGGGCATCACGCGGCGTCATTGCGGCTAACTCTGAGCGCCATGCGCAGCTTGTGTTTGGCTATGTTCGGACACGAACGGTACGGCGCATGCTCGCGCGACCTGATCCTGTTGGCTGGGTTGGCAGGTGGGCCGCTCACACCACACAAGGCATCCGAGGTGTGCGGCGTCCCGCGCGGCACTGCGGCTCGACGCTTGGCACACCTGGAGGCCAAGGGCTTGGTACAGCGTCGGGCTAGTGGCGCGTACACGTTGACGCGCGAGGCCATGAGCAGGCTGGAGGCGGCGAGGACGGCCAGGCCCATGTAATACCAAAAGGTACTCCGACGCACCCGACCCTAGGGCGGGGGCACCGTCCCCGAGACAGCGCCTATCTGCCTGCCTTTTTTTTCAGCACTTCTACTTCCTAACCGAGAAGCCAAACCATCATGAGCGAACCAATCTATGCGATGACCGCCACCGAGCTGGGCGAAATCTTCAATCTGAGCGCGCGACGCGTGGCACAGCTGCACGAAGAAGGCGCGCTGCCACGGCTGGAGCGCAACAAATACGATTGCGGCTGGCTTACCCACCTACTCGCCGGCCGCAAGATCACGCAGCGCTACGCGAAGAAGCCGGATGCAGGCCAGACCGTCGCAATCGGCTGGCTGTCGTCGCTCGGTAAAGACCCCACCGACGCAGACCTGGAGGCGTTCGGTGACCTTTGGATTCGCAATGGGCTTACCCGAGCGGCGGCAATGATGGCTGTCGGCGCGGCTCAAGCGAGGCGCGTAGCATGACGGTGCTTGTCTTTGATGGCCAGGTGCTGGCAGCCGACCGGCGCACAACGGACATGCGTGGCCGGTTGACCACCACCACCAAGATTCACCGCGCGCCAGGCGGCGAGTTGCTGGCCGGAACAGGCGACGCAGCGGTGTGCGCTGAACTGAAGGCGTGGTATCTCAGCGGCGCTCGCCCTGACGATTTCCCGGTGACGGCTCGCGCCAATGTCGCCGACCTGTACGTGTTCTCACGCAGCGGCGTCCTGCACTACTACTCTGGCCCCCATCCTTGCACCATCGAATGCCAGCACGTTGTCGCCGGCTCTGGCGGTGAAGTGGCCAGGGGCGTCCTGCACATGGGCGGCACCGCCGTGCAAGCCGTGGAGGCCGCGTGCCTTTATCGCGGTGACTGCGGCGACGGCATCGACGTGCTGGAGCTGGTCGCATGAAACAAAACCCTGAAGACCTGGAGGCAATCATTGCCGCGTCCTGGCCCGAGTGCGTCGGCACGTTGATGGGCGCCGACCACGGCGACCCAGCCAGACGCGAGCGTCAGCGAGTGGATGCGCTGCGCCTTGCCGCTGCCGCGCTGGACTTCGCAGGCGAAACCGTCCTGGCCAACGAAGTGCGTGAGCGCATCGAGGACGCCGCCTGAGCGGAAATCCCCCCGGAGGATTTCGGAGTTCGGAAGTCAGAAGATCGAATCTAGATCAACGACGACCAAGCCAAAAAAATGCCTTCCCTGATTGACCAACTTGACCAAGCCTTGGAGCGCTCGCGCAGCACCACCGCAGCGCAATCCCTGGGTATCTCCGAACTGATTCGCGGCGCACTGCGCGAAACCGGCAGCTACGCGCACTACCCCGTGGGGATGTCTGAGCCCAGCTACGTGACGCGCAAAGAACCGGCGGTTGTCGGCAGCTTCCGCATGACGGATGTGTTTCCCGCTCCCACCGGCGAACTGGTGCGACAGCTCGACATCGGCAGCAGCCACCGCACCGCCGGCAACATCTACACGATTGCCTCGGCCGTTTTCAATTCCAGTCGTGTGCTGCAAGCCGGCGCCCGACTGGTCCCAATCAAGGACGCGCCCGCCCCGGTGCAGCGCGATGGCGTGACCGCGTTCTATCGCCGCCCCGCAGAATTCAAAGTGGTCACGGCCCCCGCCATGTCGGTGGTCACAGACGGTGCCGATGTCACCGTGAGCCCGCTGCCGGTGGCCAGTGCCAGCATCGATTTCCCGGATGCGCCGAGCCACGCAATTAGCTTCAAGCTCTCGCGCCGGGAGCGGAAAGACAATGACGAAGCCGACACCGAATACATCGTCGCGCGCGCCTTGACGCTCGGCCTGGCGCGGCTCTGCGATGCGGTGGTGTTAAATGCCATCGTGGTCGCGGCCCCCGCGCCCTTCAGCCTGGCGGCAGCCGCCGCGCGCGGCCTGCGCTTCGGCGAACTCGCCGCCATTGCGGGACGCCTGGCGACCGGCGCGACCGTTGCGCAAGACGGCACCCTGCGCGTGGCGGGCATCCGTGCCGAGCTGACCGATGTGGTTGATGAAAGCGTCGTCGCCTGCTGGTCGCGCATCGGCGTTGCCTGCGAAGATGAATGCCGCGTAATCGTGCGCCGAACGAACACCAACGGTGACATGGAAATCACCATGTTCACGAACCTGGCGGCGATGCTGCCAACTGCCGACTACTGGCTGGCGGCCTGACATGCGACGAGAACCACGTCAGCGCACGCCGCGCGCCCAGGCGGTAGACCTTCCTGGCGACGTGATGGCCGAGCTGGCCATGGCCGGCGAAAGCTTTTCCGAGCGCGCTGCACCTGAAGGCGAAGAGCGCACTGCTGTGCAGATCGGAAACAACCAGGTCACGCTGATGGAGAGCCTGACGCCGGCCGCCATGCAGCGGTATTTCCCGGAGCTGAAGGAACCTGGCCAGCCAGAGAGTGCGCTCGCGTACCTGCGCCGGACGGTCCGCGCAGCCAAGCGCGCGCTTCGCAGGCAGCGCGGTGGCGGCGGCTTCGTAAACCGCTGGAAGGAAATGTGATGCACGCCACCGAACGCCGAAGCGAAAAGCTGACCCTGGTACTGAAGCCCGAGCAGCGCCGGCAGATTGAGGCCGTGCGCCACCAACTCGAACAGCGGGGCCGCAAGGCCAGCCTGTCCGCCGTCGCCACGGCACTGATTGAACAAGCGCTGCGCCAGCCGGCTGCGGTCTAAAAAACTCGGCTCCGAAGTCGGTCTGTCCCATCCTCGAAAAGTAACGGGTTTGATGACATGGGGCAGACCGGATCGGGCACCTACAACGCGACGGCCTGGCGCGCCTTCCAGGTCAGGGGCATCACTTGAAAAAGTGGTCGAATTTTTCCGGCGGGGCCTACGGGCGCCGGTGAGCGCGAGTCCCGGCGCACCCGAAGGCACCAATACGGTTTAGACACCCATGAGCCAGAAGAAACTTTCAGCGGTTATCTCAATTGGCGGCGTTGTTGCCTCCAGTCTGAAGAGTGCAATCGGCACCACGACGAGCAGCTTCAACAAAGTCGGCGCGGCCATCAGCGAAGTCACGAAGCGCCAGCGCGAGCTGAACGCCGTGATTGCCCAGCAGGAGCGCCTGGGGGCTGCCGGCAGCGCCATGAAGGTGCAGCTGGCGCAAAAAGAGTTGGCAACGCTCGACAAGAAAATCGGCAAGCTGCGCACCATTCAAAGCCTGGAGGCAAAGGGCGCGGCCCTGGCCACCAAGCGCGCGGAAATCGGCGGCGCATTGCGCGGCAGCGTTGCCACCGCTGGCGCCGCTGCGCTGCCCGTTGGCGCAGCCATGATGAAGTCGGCGCAGTTCGGGCTGAACTCCGCGCGGATCGGCGTCACCGGCGACATGTCGCAGCCGCAGATTGCCGGCATGAACGCGGAAATCCTGGCCGCCAGCAAGGCCACAAATCAATTCGCAACCGACATGCAGGCGGGGCTGGGTTTCCTTGTCGCCTCTGGCCTCACGATGGACAAGGCGCGCACCCAACTTACCCTGCTGGGCAAAACAGCGACGGCCACGGGCGCCGAAATGGCGGACGTGTCGAAAACGACTTTCACCATGGTGGACACGCTGAAGGTTGGCCTGGGCGACACGCAAAAGGTGTTGGACACGTTGCTGGTCACGAGCAAAGAAGGGAACGTCGAATTCAAAGACATGGCCCGCGCGGTGCCGGCGCTGGGGGCGTCGTTCGCATCCCTCGGCATGTTCGGCCGCGAGGCAGCCGCCAGCATGGGCGCCGCGCTGCAGATCGCGCGCAAGGGCACCGACACGGCGGACAAGGCGGCCACCAACATGGAAAACTTCCTTGCGAAGATTCAAAGCCCCGAGACGCTGAAGAAAGCCGGCAAGGAATGGGGCGTGGACTTTAGCGAGGTCGTCGCCAAGTCGATCAAGGCAGGCCAGAACCCGCTGGACGCAGTGCTGGAAGTCATCAAGGCGAAGTCCGGCGGCAGCCAGAAGGAAATTGGCGAAATCTTCGGCGACATGCAGGTGCAGGCATTCCTGCGGCCGATGATGCAGAACTTCGATGAGTACAAGCGCATCCGCGACAGGGCCATGGGCGCCGATGGCGTGATCGAAACCGACTTCCAGAAGATCGTCCGCGAGGACTACCAGGCGATGCTGGCCGTGGGCCAGGCGATGCAGCGGTTTGCCATCAAGGTGGGCGGCGCGCTGAACAAAGCCTTCGGTGGCGCTGGTGGCCTGGCGGACAAGATCGACGCGACGGCGGAATGGATCGGCAAGAACGAAGCGCTTGTGGGCACGCTGGCCAAGGTTGCGGCTGGCGCGCTGGTGGGCAAGATCGCGTTCAACGCGCTTCGCTACGCCGTGGTGGGCGTGCAGTCCGCCGTCACCATGGGCCGCCTGGCATGGGCGCGCTTCGCCGTGGCGCTGCCGGCCATCGGTGCGGCCCTGGCGCCTATCGCCTTGCCGTTGGCTGCAGTCGGCGCCGCCCTGCTGGTGGGCGGCCTGGTGCTGCGCAAGTATTGGGAGCCGGCCAGCGCGTGGCTGTCTGGTGTTGGCGCCGGCTTCACTGAAGTGCTGGGCCGCATGGGGCCGCTGGGCGATGCCTTCAAGCTGGTGGGCGATGCCGTGGGCACGGTGTGGACTTGGTTCACCAAGCTGCTGGAGCCCATCAAGAGCAGCGCGGCCGAGCTGGACGCGGCGAAGAATGCCGGCGTGCGGTTCGGCGCGGCCCTGGGGGCAGCGTTCGACTTCGCGTTCAAGCCGCTGACGCTGCTAATCGGTGGCATCCAGTGGGTCATCGCCAACGTGGGCGCGGCCATCGGCAAGGTCAGAGCCATGGCGGGGTCGGGTGCGCCTTCCCTGTCCGGCGGCTATGACGCCATGGGCAATTCCACCGGCATGCCGGACCTGCCGGCGCCGGCCATGGCTTCGGGACGCGGCACGGTGAACAACACCACCCAGGTGGTGAACAACAACAGCGTGGTGGTCAATGCGAAGTCCGACGCGAAGGAGACGGCGGCAGAGGTGGATCGGCTGCTGAAGCGGCAGAACGCCGTGAACGGGCGAAGCTTGATGTACGACGGCGCTACGCCGTGACCTGGAGGCCCGCTTCGGCGGGCTTTTTGTTTGGGGCAATGCTAGGCTGTGCGAATCATGACCGTGAACCCCGAAACCCTTTACCTGCAATTGCAGCGCCTGGTGGCGACGATGCCCGACCTTGCAAAAGGCCCGCTAACGCCGGAAGTCCATCAGTGGCTCGGCCGCGCTGCGGTGCTGGTGGAGGCGGCGGGCGATGGTGTCGATGCGATTTCGCTGAAGGTCTCCGTAGACAGCTTGGACGGCCCGATTCGGCAAATGAATGCCGGCACTATCGTCTCTGTGGTCCATCGAGCGCTGGCGCGAGCGGAGGCTTTGGCGCCAGTCACTGCGCAAGGCGCCTTCATTGCAGCGGGCGACACGCTGGGTGCGTTCGCAGCGGCAGCCAAGGTTCTGGCGCAAGCCAAGAAGGACATCCTGATGGTGGACCGCTACGCGGATCAAACCATCATCACTGACTTCGCCGTGACGGCCCCTGACAGCGTGCCGGTGCGCATCCTGGCCGGCGACAAGGAAGGCCGCAAAGCGACGATGCGCCCCGCCGTCGAGCGCTGGGGGCAGAAGTTTGGCGCCACCAAGCCGATTGAAGTTCGCGTCATCCAGGAAACCAAGCTGCATGACCGGCTGATTGTGATTGATGGCGCCGAGGCGTGGAGCCCGCACCAGTCGTTCAACGGCATGGCGAAAAGCTCGCCCACGTCCATTGAGCGATCAGACCCCGAGCTGGGCGCGGCGAAGATCGCGGCCTATGAAGAACTGTGGCAGGCCGGCGACCCGCTTTGAGCTGTTTGCCGGTGGTGTGCTAGTCTGCCCACGCCCCCGATACGGCGCCCCTCGCCTAGCCTAATTTTTTTCGGGTATCAGGCCGGGTACGATCGCCATCGATAAAACAAATTCCCTTGCAAGACAATAGGTTACGTCCGATATGCGCATAGCCACCTGGAACGTCAATTCGGTCCGGCAGCGGATCGACCATCTCCTGACCTGGCTGAAGGACTGCGCGCCTGACGTCGTCTGCCTGCAGGAAATCAAATGCATCGATGAAGCCTTTCCGCGGCTCGAGATCGAGGCGCTCGGCTACAACGTCGTCACCCACGGACAGAAGACTTTCAATGGCGTTGCGCTGCTGTCGAAGCTGCCGTTCGAGGAAACCAAATCCGGCCTCGCCGGCGACGACGAGGACGCCCATGCAAGGTTCCTGGAAGGCGTGATTCCCCTGAAGAAGGGCGTGCTGCGCATCGCCTGCCTTTATCTGCCCAATGGCAATCCTGCGGATTCAGATAAATATCCCTATAAACTCAAATGGATGTCGCGGCTTCTTGAGTATTCCAGAGAACGACTTAAAGCGGAGGAGCCGCTGATCCTGGCGGGCGACTTCAACGTCATCCCGGCAGCAGGGGACGTCTACAATCCCGCCGCCTGGGCCAATGACGCGCTGTTCCGCCCGGCAACCCGCGAATCCTTCCAATCGCTGCTCGGGCTCGGACTGACGGACGCACTGCGCGCCGTGAACGACGCGCCCGGCCAGTACACCTTCTGGGACTATCAGGCCGGTGCCTGGCAGAAGAACTGGGGCTTGCGGATCGACCATTTGCTGCTGTCGCCGCAGGCCAGCGACCGGCTCACCAATGTCGGCATCGACAGCTACGTGCGGACCTGGGAAAAGCCGTCCGACCATGTCCCGGTCTGGGCCGATTTCGATCTCGAAACCGCCTGAGCGAATAAGCGCCGCTCAAGCCGCGGCAGCAACCAAGCTGCGGCGGGAATCAGTCCCGGCGGCCCTGCACCCAGTGCTCGAGCATCTGCAGCGCCATGGCGCGGTCGTCGCCGGAGGCTTTCGACATCGCCCGGGTGTAGCTTTCCTTGATCCAGACCTCGTCCGGCGCCGCGCTCTCGCTCGCCAGGGTCAGCCACATCAGCCCGCGCGCGCGCTGCGGCGGCAGCCGGTCGCCGTTGAACAGCATCTGGCCGAGCAGCGCCTGTGCCTGATGCTGGCCCTTCTGGGCGGCCAGACCAAGCCAGCGGGCGCCATAGCGGAAATCTTCCCGCGAGGCGTCGGGGGTCTTCAGATAGAGCCGCGCCAGGTCGTACTGGGCATCGGCATTGCCGAAATAGGACGCGGCATAGGAGAACATCTCCCGCGCCCGCTCCCGGTCGACCTTGACCTTCGAATTGGGAATGCCGTTGAGGTAATACCGGCCCAGCGCCACGAACGCGTTGGCCACAATCGTCGCCTGAGGCGCCGACGGGCTATCCTCGGCATGCTGGTTGGCAATGCGGCTGAAATATTCGAACGCCCGCAGGTCGTCCTGGGTGACGCCATCGCCGTTGGCATACATCCGGCCGAGCTTCCACTGGGCCACGGGATGACCGCCTTCGGCGGCGTATTGCAGGGAGGTCAGCGATGGCGCGGTCGCGGCAGCCGCCGCGGTTGCCGGCGGAATCGCCTTTTTCTGGCCCGGAATACCCAAGGCCTGAGCGTTCAACGCCTGGGCAGCGGGCTGGGAAACCACGGGAAGAGCGGCATCTTTGGGATTTACCGGCGCACCATCGAACGCGAATCCGGAGCCTGCCACCGGTGCGGCCCCTAACATCAACGCAAGAATGATACGCCTAGATGTCCGCATAACACTGTTTCTCGTGCGCGCCGTCTGGGTGGGAAACAGCGCCACCCATCGCCTGCCCGATCCTTTGGGCGTCCTTCCACAGCGCAGCCGATTTGAAGTTAGTCGCTCGGGACTGCCGTTTGGTCTCACGTTCAGGGGCGTCGGCGCCGGTCAACTTTACGTTAAGACTCGCCGCGGCGGCCTCCTCGCGGTCCAAGCCGCGGACAGAACCTGGAAATTCAGAACCTGAAAATTTCGGCTTCGACATGCCCGCGACCTTCACGACCGCACCTTCCTGCGCAAAATTATCATTTGGGCCGACGACAACGCCGGTGACGGCCATCACCTTTACGCTCTTGAGGTTTTCGGCGATCGTCCGGCCCGAGGCGGTAAGGCAATTCCCGCGCAGGTGGCCATTGTCGAGCAGCGTCTTCATCAGAAGCGATATGCTCCCAATTTCCTGTATGTCTTTGGCAACATCACGGCCGCCCGGCTGCAAACCCGCGGCATACGGAGTCTTTTTGAAGATTTCCCCCGCCAAGATTTCGGCCGCCTCGACCAAATTGAATTTGATGCTGCGTTGATCGGTGGCGATCCCGGACGGGTGCGGTGCAGCATTGCTCGCGTCGCGGGAAGCCGCGACGACGGCGGCATAGGCTTGCGGCGCGCACGAGGGACCCGCCGTCACTTGACAGCTCGGCAGCCTGTTCTTGATGTTGGTCCCTGCGTGCATCGCGAACCTGTTTCCCCAGCCGTCTCGTCTTCGCGAGCGCTGTGGCCATCAGCCAATGAAGGCATGATTTCATGCAGGGGTGTGGCTAAAAAGCGGCGCAGGCAATAGCTGGCTGCTTTGACGGTTAAATGTTCAGGAACTGTTGCGGCCACGCAACAATAGTGGCAAGTGGGCAACGATCGACGGCACAACTCGCACAGGCTGTGGAACAAAATTCGCGCTACCTTGCTTGGCGCCACCCGGACTGCGTGTTTGCCTGATCGTCACAACCGGCAACCGGTCGATCGCGCGCAGGCCAGGCCGCTTGCGCCATTTGATTTCGGATGGATCGGCCGCCTGCGCCAGGTCGGGCCAGCGCCGCAACAGCGATTTGAGCGCACATCGGCCTTCGATCCGCGCCAGCTGATGGCCGAGGCAAAAATGGATTCCGGTGCCAAACGCGATGTGGCGGTTGGGCCTGCGCTGCAGGTCGAGCCGCTCGGGATGCGGATTGGCCTGCGGGTCCATGTTGGCGGCGGCGAGCATCGCCATGACCTTTTCGCCCTTCCTCACCTGCACGCCGCCGAGATCGACATCCCGGCGCACATAGCGCGGCTTGGTGAATTGCACCGGCGTGATGAAGCGCAGAAATTCCTCGACCGCCAGATCGAGCCGGCTTTCATCCTCACGCAGCCAGTGGCGCAGTCCGGGATTCTTCAGAAGCTCGAACGCCGATCCGCTGATCAGATGCGTCGTGGTCTCGTGGCCGGCGAACAGCAGCAGGAACACCATCGACACGATCTCCTCGCGGCTGATCTTCCCGCCGTCCTTTTCGACGCGCACGATCTCGGCGATCAACCCCTGCCCGCCTTGCCGGCGAACGGTTTCCAGATGCTGCTCGACATAGCGCCGCATGGCAAAAATCTTCGGCATCATGCCGAGAAAGCCGAGCGCACCGGTGAAGCGGGTAAAGCCGCTGGCCCAGGCGGTGAATTTGGCGCGGTCGGCGAGCGGCAGCCCGAGCAGTTCGCAAATCACCGACAGCGGCAGCCGGCGCGCAAAGCGCTCGACGAGATCGGCGGGACTGCCATCGGCGAACAGTTCATCGGCAAGCTGGTCGCCGATCGCCTGGATATGCGGCTCCATGTCGAGCACGGCACGGCGGCGGAACGCTTCGTCGACGATGTCGCGCAGCCGCTTGTGGTCGGGCTCGTCCATCGACAGCATGCTGTTGGCGAGCGTGCGCACGATGCCCGGCATCCCGGCGACGTTGCCGTCCTCCCGGCGGATGGTGAAGGTCCCGGTATCCTTCAGCACCTGATCGGCGAGCGCTTGCGTGGTCGTGGCCCACACCTTGCCGATGATCGGAAAGCGCACTTCCACCACCGGCCCGATGGTGCGCAGCTTCTCGATCGCGGTGGCGGGATCGCGAAAGAACTCCTGGCTGGTGAAGTCGGCCTGTAAACTCATGCGCGGTACCTTCGACGAATGCCGGGAGTTCTATATGCGTTCGTGGCGAGAGAATTCCAGATCGGGCAACAGCTATAACTCGTCGTCCCGGCCTTGAGCACAGATGCGCAATTGCGCATCGGGGGACCCATACCGCGTGATGCTCATTGTTGCAGAAGGTATTTGACACTTGCGTTCTCACCGATGGGCCGCGGCGTATGGGTCCCGGCTCAAGGCCGGGACGACAGCGTATTTGTAGCTGCACCGTGCACTGAACGTACTTACGCATTCTCGCGACGCATTGCGCCCGAGCTCTGCCAGAAATCCGTGCCCTCGAAAATAGAGGGCGCAGGGAAGACCGGGTGCGCGCTGCACCCGCGGTCCCGTGTGCGGTTTGCACTAAGTAGGCTGCACACGAGCATACAGGGCAGCGG
>NZ_JAFCMD010000034.1:0-55486 GCF_018130105.1 Bradyrhizobium sp. AUGA SZCCT0160 | reverse complement strand
ACCCGGCCTTCCCTGCGCAATGGCTTTACGGCTTATGCCGTGATCTCCCCGGAGACGAGTTCTTGGTTGACTCCGTCACCGCCGGTTCAGCTTGCGCTTCTCCGACAGCTTGACGCCTGCAACGGGCGCCAGGACCACACGGTTTTGCCGTACGCTTAATCCACGCCATCGTCTCAGCGTAAACAAGCGTCCATCGCAACCCGCCCAACGTCCGTGACGACGGCCGACGCCCTTCTGACCAGGACGGGATGGCGATAGATGCGCACTGATTTGGCTCGGCCGACAATAGAAATATTTTTGATTTCCAGAACTTTTCTACTTGACACGATTTCCGAAACTCAGAATTGATCTGTCCCGGCTTCCGCCTTCGCTCGCTGAGCTACGGCGGACAGGGTGCCAAGGCTACGCCGGGCGCGGCCGTCGGTCGTTCTGTCGGCTGCTCTGCCCGTTCGCGGGCATAGTGCCTCCCAAAAGGAACCGGCGGCCGCTCAGAAAGTTGGCATGGGGTGGAGGACCATCATGCGCAAAGTCTTCTCACTGTTGGACGACGAACAGCGGCAGGCGCTCATCGAGGTCGTCGACCTCGGCACGGCGGTTGCTTCAGCCGGGCTGATCGTGTCGATCCTCAACGTGTTTGTCGATCTGGTGACGTGAACGGCCTGGGCCGTCGGGTGGGAGTTTCTGGTTAGCCGCTTCGAGGGCCGGAGCGACTCGTGCTTTCGGTTTTTAACCTGGAGGTGCGTTATGAAACACGATCTGATTCATGAGGACGCCGTGAGAGAAGCGTTGCCGAGCGAGGCAGAGCGGAACTACGGGATGTTGGCCGCTGGGGTTATGGCCCTCGTGGCTGTCGGAATGGCAATCTACTGGATTGCGTAGATCCTAGAGCCTTTTCCGTTCCGATGGAATCGGAACGGGGCTCCAGATTCTTGTTTTGACGCGTTTTCTTTAACCGAACCGGTGTCCACTTCGCTGGAAAACGCTCTCGTGGATTTCACAAAGCGCCGGCGTCAGGAAATATCGCGCGGAAGTTTCCAATCGGGCCGCGGGTCGCAGGGCTCCTCGACCCTGGCGACGTGATAACCGCTGGGAATCACCTGACCGCCTTCCTCATCCGCAACCGGAACGTCCGTCACAAGCCCCTCTATCAGAGCGGCTTCCCAAACCTCTTTCTCGGTGGCGAAGGCACTTCCGATCTGCTTGTCGCCTTCAAATAGCGCATACATCGGGCCTCCTAACCAAAACCCCGCCAGCTACAGGTGTAACTGACGGGGCTTTTGAGATGATATTTCCGGTGGATTTCTCCCTCGTTGTATCACTCGAACAATCAACGTGCCCGGCGAAAAGTCGTTCCTATTTCCGGCCGATTTTTTTGCGGCCGGATTGACGGACAGCGAGCGGGGAACCAGGGGGATCGGGAGGCCGTTTGTTGCCATGTGCGCAAAGCGTTCATCGTACAAGTGTGCTTTGGGGGGCTCTGGAGAAACGTCATGATCCGTAAATTAGCTTCGGGCGAATACCGGCTCTATTCCCGCAAGATCAATCCCAAGACCGGGAAGAGACGAAATCTCGGCACGTTCAAGTCCCGCGCCGCGGCTGAAAAGCATGAACGCAACGTTCAGTATTTCAAGCGGCATTAAGCACGGAAGCATCGATAGGAACTCTCCAGCACCGATGGTGTTTTTGCATCAACCAACGAAGGAGGGATTCATGCCTCGCGGCGACAAATCTGCCTATACCGACAAGCAAAAGCGTCAGGCCGAGCACATCGAGGACGGTTACGAGCAGCGCGGTGTTTCCCACGACGAAGCCGAGCGGCGGGCCTGGGCTACCGTGAACGCGGAAACCCATGGCGGCAAAAAGAGCGGGTCCGGGCGGGGCAAGAAGGTGGACCACGCCCCGTCCCGCAAGGGCGGCAAGCTCGGTGGAAAGGCCGCCGCGAAACGCCCGGCGGCAGAACGCTCCCGGTCGGCGAAGCAGGCGGCACAGACCCGTAAACGACGTGCAGCTTAAGGAGGCGAGAGATGGCCAGTTGCGAGACCTGCGGAAATTCGTACGACAAGGCTTTTCAGGTCGTGATGAACGGCAAATCGCACACTTTCGATAGCTTTGAGTGCGCCATTTTTGCCCTTGCACCAACCTGCAAGCGGTGCGGAACGCGCATCGTCGGGCATGGACTCGAAAAGGCCGGCACCTTTTATTGCTGCGACCATTGCGCTCAAAACGACGGGGTCACCGGGTTGCGCGACCGTCTTTGATACCTGGCGTGATGTCGCTGCAACCAGGATGACGCCATTAAGCCCGCCGGATTCACGCCCGGCGGGCTTTCTCAGGGCGCGAGTTCGTAGTTCGTAGGATGGGTAGAGCGCAGCGAAACCCATCACCTACTCGCAAACTGCGTTAGTGCGGTTGATGGGTTTCGCGAAGTGCTCAACCCATCCTACGCAGCCCGTCTTGCTACGCAGCCCGTCTTGCTCAAGCCGTCTTGGCAAACATCGTGAGAACGCCGTCGGCGATGTTGATGGCCACGACTTGTGACGAAGTCAGGCCCTTGGCCTTGAGCACGGATGCCGCTTCCGGCGTCGCGTCGATGGACTTGCGAAGCGACTGAATGTCTTCCTCGCGGGTCTGCGCCACGAGTTCATCGACTTTCGAGCGCACCGCCGGCTGCAGATCCTTGACGTCGACGACCTGGATGCTCCGGATGACCGTGCTGGACTGCGAAGGCTGTGCCTCGGATTGCGAGGGACTTGCCTGGGATTGCGAGGGACTTGCCTGGGATTGCGAGGGGCTTCCCTGTGCCTGCACGAAAGCTGGTGCGCCCAGAGAGAGGGCGGCAATGATGACGGATGCCGTAACGATGCGCATGCTCACTCCTTTTTTCAGTTTGACTGAAGGGACTCCTTATCCACGAAGTTTGGTTGGGGTCTGATTCCGATGTGGCCATTCAGTGAAACCAATGCGGCTGCAATGCGCAGGCCCAAGCCCGCCGGTTCCCGCTCTGATCGACCGAAGGTTCCGATGTTCCCGTCGGGCTAAAACGAGGATCCTGATTTGCCCGTCGGACCAAATGAGAGTCTTAATTTGACCGTCAGGCTTGATGTTGCGCCCTGTAGCTAGCTCAGCCCACCTGATGCACGCGAGGCTGCGTCATTCACTGGCGCGAAGCATCTGCAACTCGGCAATGCGACTGTCGGCACGGCGGAGCCGCCGGCAAAGCTCGCGGTTGATATTCTGCATCACCATCACATAGGCGTGGATGTCGGCCTTGTAGCACGCGTAGAGTTGCCGGGCCGTGAGCTCGTACAGCAAGGTCGGGCTCTCCGCGACGACGGTGGCCGAGCGGTTCTGCATTTCGATCAGCGTCATTTCGCCGAAAAAGTCCCCGGGCTCGAGACCCGTCATGCGTAGGACGCGCCCGGACTCCAGCAGCTTGCTCACCACCAGCTGGCCGGCGTGAACGATGAACATCGAGCGGCCCGGCTCGCCTTCCGCGACTACCGTGGCGCCGGCGTCGAAGCGGCGCTCGGCCAGCATCGAGATCAGGAGATCGAGGCTTGCGTCCGAGAGGCCACCGAAGAAAGGCGTGGCGAGCAGGAACGCTTTCAGATCTGGGGAGCTGACAGCCATCGGGCCAATATACCCGCGCGCCCGGCGGCGGCAAGCGGGCCAGGCCCGACGGGCTGCTCAGCGAGGGCGGAGGCGGTCCGCCGGCTTGCTTCGGCGAGGCCATGATGGGCACGGCGCCGACGCGTTTGTACCCATCCGGTGGTTCGTTCCCAACGACGATTTCAGCTCGTCGGCATCACGTAGGCGTAGATCCGGCCGCGCGAGACCGGCGCTTCCCGGACCCGGTTGCCGTTGTTGCCGGAGATCATGATCGGGTTGCCCTTGGCGTCGATGCCGGTGATGACTCCGACATGGCCGCCGCCGCGGCCCCTTGTCATCACGGCGATGGCGCCGACCTGCGGGCCGGAGACGCGCTGGCCGTAGCTGGCGAACGATTTCGCCATGTCCGAGCCGGTGCCGCGATAGCCGGAATGTTGCAGCACCATGTTCATGAAGCGGGCGCACCACAGGCTGCCGCGCCCGGTCGGATTGCCGCCAAGATACCGGCGCGCCTCAGCGACGACATTGGAAGAGCCGAAGCTCACCGGCGCCATCACGCCGCCGGGCGGCGTGAGGGTTGAGTTCTGATCCGTGAAAGTGACGTTGATATTGGCGTTGGCGTTGGCATCGGCAAAGCCGCCGGCCTGCATTTTCGCGACGCTGCGTTCCCAGCGCGACAGGCGCGCGATCTTCCGGTGATGGTGGCGGGCGTAATGCCGTGCATGGTGCCCGGCGTGGTAGCCGCGGACGTGGCGCCCTGCGCCATGGTGGGGCCGGGCGGAGGCCGGCGTGGCCATGACGGCGATGCAGACCGAACACAACGCCAGCGCAAGGACACGGAGCGACCGGCGGAACGCAAACAACTGAAGCATCTTTGATCCTCTGTAACGCACCACAATCCCGTAACGTTCGTAGACAAACGAACGCGGCGACCGGTTTGAATTTTTGGCTGTGGCGAGAGGAAGATTTCATGCGGCGGTGCGGAAACGATTCCGGGGTGATTCCGCGGTCATTTTATGGCCAAAAACAAACCGGGCTGCCGCATTGCGGCCCAGAGCATTAACTGCAATTTTCGGGGCCGGAGAACGCGCCAAAACCAAGAGGAACCTCAAATGCCCTATGCCGTCACCAGCGATAATGTCCGCCTGTATTTCGAAGAGGCGGGCTCCGGGACGCCGATCATCTTCCTGCATGAATTCGCGGCCGACCACACCAATTGGGAGCCGCAGATGCGCTACTTCTCGCGCGGCCACCGCTGCATCGCCTATTCCGCGCGGGGCTATACGCCTTCCGACGTGCCGCCGACATCGGACGTCTACACCTACGAGCATTTCTATACCGACGCGCTCGCCGTGCTCGATCATCTCGGGATCGCAAAGGCACATTTCATCGGCCTGTCGATGGGCGCCTATTCGTCGCTGCAGATCGGCCTCAACGCCCCGGAGCGCGCGCTGTCAATGACACTGGCCGGCGTTGGCTCCGGGTCGAGCCTGGAGAATCTCGAAGCCTTCCGCAAGCAATGCCTGGCCAATGCCGAGCAGTACGAAAAGATCGGCTCGGTGGAGGTCGCCAAGGTGACGCGCGAGGCGCCGAGCCGGATTCCGTTCCTGGTCAAGGACCCGCGCGGCCACGCCGATTTCTATGCCGCGCTGGCGCGCCATGACGCCAAAGGCTCGGCCAACACCATGCGCAATTTTCAGGGCGGCCGGCCCTCGATCTACACCCTCACGGAAGCGATCCGCAACGTGCCGACACCGGCGCTGATCATCTGCGGCGACGAGGACGACAATTGCATCGAGCCGAGCCTGTTCCTGAAGCAGCATTTGCCGGCGGCGGGGCTGACGTTCTTCCCGAAATCAGGCCACGTGCTCAACCTGGAAGAGCCCGCGCTGTTCAACGAAATGGTCGAGCGGTTTATCGCGCTGGTCGAGGCCGGGAGGTGGCCGGTGCGGGATGCGAGGTCGATGGTGCCTCAAACGTAAATGTCATTCCGGGGCGATGCGAAGCATCGAGCCCGGAATCTCGAGATCCCGGGTCCGGTCCTTCGGACCATCCCGGGATGACGCCTACGGCGTCATCTCCCCTTCTCCGCCCGGCTCAGCAAGAACACACCCTGCTCGCCGAACATGTTCCAGAACCACCACGGCAAATTCAGCCGCAGCGGGCGGCCGTAGAGATCCAGCGCCACCGCGCGCTCCATCTTGACGTTGATCTCGTCGCAAAGCTGCACGAAATCCTTGATGGTGCAGAAATGGATGTTCGGCGTGTCGTACCAGGTCGCGGGCAGGTTTTCGGTGCGCGGCATGTGGCCGCCGACCAATAATTGCAGCCGCATCCGCCAGAACCCGAAATTCGGGAACGAGACGATGGCGCGATGGCCGATCCGCAGCAGGTTTTCCAGCACCACTTTCGGTTGCCGGGTCGCCTGCAGCGTCTGCGACAGGATCACGTAGTCGAAGGCGTCGTCGGGATAATTGACGAGGTCGGTGTCGGCGTCGCCCTGCACCACCGCAAGGCCCTTGGCGACGCAGCGGTTGACGCCCTCGCGCGACAGCTCGATGCCGCGCCCGTCGATGCCGCGGCTTTCCAATAGCTGCAGCAGTTCGCCATCGCCGCAGCCGACGTCGAGCACTTTGGAGCCGCGCTGCACCATCTCGGCGACCAGCAAATGATCGCTGCGAAGGTTTTCGGTGCGATGCGGCTCCACGCCGGTGAAAGGTAACGTCTGTTGCTGCAGCGACATATCAACCACCCGCCGTTTTCAGGCCCCGCGCGGTGCCTGCGGATCGCAGGAAAGCGCGGGAAATGTCGAAGAATTCGGGCACGTCGAGCAGGAAGGCGTCATGGCCGCGGTCGGTTTCGATTTCGGCGAACGACACCCGCGCGCTCGACGCGTTGAGCGCATGCACCAGCGCGCGCGATTCCGCGGTCGGGAACAGCCAGTCCGACGTGAACGACACCACGCAGAAGCGGGTCTGGATGCCGCTGAACGCTTTGGCCAGCACGCCGCCATGGTCGGCGGCGATGTCGAAATAATCCATCGCGCGCGTCAGATAGAGATAGGAGTTGGCGTCGAAGCGCTCGACGAACGACGAGCCTTGATAGCGCAGATAGCTTTCGACCTGGAAATCCGCGTCGAACGAAAACGTCGGCAGCTCGCGGTCCTGCATCCGCCGCCCGAACTTGCGGTGCAGGGCGGCGTCGGAGAGATAGGTGATATGCGCGGCCATCCGCGCGACGCCGAGGCCGCGATGCGGATGCGTGCCATGTTCGAAATAGCGGCCGCCGCGCCAATCCGGATCGGCCATCACGGCCTGCCGGCCAAGCTCATGGAATGCGATGTTCTGCGCCGAGTGGCGCGTCGAACATGCGATCGCCAGTGTCGAGAACACGCGCGCCGGATATGCCGCGGTCCATTGCAGCGCCTGCATGCCGCCCATCGAGCCGCCGACCACGCAGAACAGCGTCTCGATGCCGAGACGATCGATCAGCATGGTCTGCGCGCGCACCATATCGGGAAGGGTGATGATCGGGAAATCGAGGCCCCACAATTTGCCTGACGCCGGGTTGGTCGAGGCCGGGCCGGTCGAGCCCATGCAGCCGCCGATCACGTTGCTGCAAATGATGAAGTAGAGGTTGGTGTCTAGCGGCTTGCCGGGGCCGACCATGGTGTCCCACCAGCCATGCTTGCCGGTGACGGGGTGCGCATTGTTGACATGCTGATCGCCGGTCAGCGCATGGCAAACCAGGATGGCGTTGGAGCGGTCCGCATTCAGCTCGCCATAGGTCTGGTAGGCGATCTGGAACGGCGCCAGGTCGACGCCGCAATCGAGCTTGAGCGGCTGGTCAGCGCCGAACTTCGCGACCTGCGAGGTCGGATGATCCGCCTCATGGGCCCGATCCTCATTGTGGATGGAGGGGCTTGGTATCGACTGAACGTTTGTCATCTCGGCCACCGACCTCGAAAGCTGAGGTCCTCCCGGACAGAAATCAGGCCATAAAAAAACCCGGCCTGAACAAAGGTTCGACCGGGATCACTTCTGTCCCCGGCCTGTTTAGCGAGTTGTTTAACGTGGCTGCAAGCCGGCCGGCTCAAATGACCACGGAATGGGCTAAAGCTAGTCCGAAGGGAGCTTTTCGTCAAGGCGGGCCGTGGTTAACCGGCCGGGCGCGCCATCATTGCCGATGTTTCTCTTTGCTTTCGGCGGCCGTCTTTCCTAATCAATGCCCTTGTATTTGCCGGTGATTTCGCCCCCCGGCGCTAAAGGCTAGAACATGTCCAAAGCACCCCCCGCCCCGCCTTCGCTCGCGGTGCTGCGCCAGGAGATCGACAGCATCGACGAGCAGGTTCACCGCCTGCTGATGGCGCGTGGCGACATCATCGATCGGCTGATCCAGGTGAAAGAGACCCAGGAGGTCGGCTCTGCGTTCCGCCCGGCGCGCGAGGCCGACATGATGCGGCGGCTGGTGGAGCGTCACCGCGGCATCCTCCCGATCGACACCATCGAGAGCATCTGGCGCGTCATCATCTCGACCTTCACCTACGTCCAGGCGCCGTTCTCGGTGCATGCGGACGTCTCGGTAGGCGAATCCGCGATGCGGGATTCGGCGCGGTTTCATTTCGGCTTCGTGGTGCCATACGTCGCGCATTTCAGCGCGCAGGCCGCGGTTGAAGCGGTGGCGAAATCGAAGGGCGACCTGGCGCTGGTCTCGGCGACGTCGAGCCGCACGCCGTGGTGGATCGAACTCGAGGCTGCCGGCGCGCCGAAGATCATCGCGCGGGTGCCGTTCCTCGAACGCGCCGACCATCCGGCGGCGTTGCCGGTGTTCGTCGTCTCGCGCGTCGCCGACAACGCCATGGTGACCGAAGTCGAGACCTGGAGCGTGCGCGTCTCCGGCTGGAACGCCGAGATTGCGCGCGCGCTGGCGCCGCTTGCCGACATCGTCGCCGTACCCGATACCGCCTTCGACGGCGCCGCGCTGCTGGTGTCGATATCAGGCATCGGACTTGAGAAGATCAAAACCGCCCTGATCGAGACCGGCGCGTCGGTGCGCTCCGCAGCCCTCGTCGGCAGCCACGCAACACGCTATACGGTGCCCCCGAACGGGGCGGCCAAATCCTAAAATAGACGCCCTACGATCCGGAGCCAGAAGATGTCCCGCCCCGTGCCGAACCCCGGCATTCTCGATATTGCGCCCTACACCCCCGGCAAGAGCCCGGTGGCCGAGCCCGGCCGCAAGGTGTTCAAGCTCTCCGCCAACGAGACTCCGTTCGGCCCGTCGCCGAAGGCGATGGCGGTCTACAGGGAAGCGGCCGGTCATCTGGAGGATTATCCGGAAGGCACGTCGCGCGTGCTACGCGAGGCGATCGGCCGCGTCTTCGGGCTCGATCCGAACCGCATCATCTGCGGCGCCGGTTCGGACGAAATCCTCAATTTGCTGGCGCACACCTATCTCAAGCAGGGCGACGAGGCGATCTCGACCAGCCACGGCTTCCTGGTGTACCCGATCGCGACCATGGCGAACGGCGCCAAAAATGTCGTCGCGCCCGAGACCAATTTCACCGCCGATGTCGATGCGATCCTGAAGCTGGTAACGCCGCGCACCAAAATGGTTTGGCTCGCCAATCCGAACAACCCGACCGGAACCTACATTCCGTTCGACGAGGTCAAGCGGCTGCGCGCCGGACTGCCTGATCACGTGCTGCTGGTGCTCGACGCCGCCTATGCCGATTACGTGTCGCGCAACGATTACGAGCTCGGCATTGAGCTGGTGGCGACCACCGAAAACACCGTGGTGACGCATACCTTCTCCAAGATTCACGGGCTGGCGTCGTTGCGGATCGGCTGGATGTTCGGCCCGGCCAACATCGTCGACGCCGTCAACCGGATTCGCGGGCCCTTCAACGTCTCGACGCCGGCGATGCTGGCGGCGGTGGCGGCGATCGAGGACACCGCGCATGTCCAGATGTCGAAGACATTCACGGAGCACTGGCGCAACTGGCTGACAGAAGAAATTTCCAAGCTCGGGCTGAAGGTGACGCCGAGCGTGGCGAATTTTGTGCTGATCCATTTTCCGCAGGAAAAGGGCAAGACCTCGGCGGATGCCGATGCGTATCTGACCAGACGCGGGCTGGTGCTGCGGGCGCTGAACAATTACGGCCTGCCGCATGCGCTGCGCATGACCATCGGCACCGAAGAGGCCAACCGCCTCGTCGTCGATGGCCTCAAAGACTTTATGGCGGGCAAGTGAGCATCAAGTGAGTACTGAACCTCTGTTCAAACGCGTCGCGCTGATCGGCTTCGGCCTGATCGGCGGTTCGATCGCCCGCGCGGCGCGCGCGCAAGGGCTCGCCGGCGAGATCGTCACCTCGGCGCGTTCGGCCAAGACCCGCGCGCGGGTGGAAGAATTGCGCGTGGTCGATCGCGTGCTGGAGACCAACGCAGAAGCGGTCAAAGGCGCCGACCTCGTGATCCTCTGCATCCCCGTCGGCGCCTGCGGACCGGTCGCCGAGGAGATCGCGCCGTTCCTCGAGCCGGGCGCCATCGTCTCCGACGTCGGCTCGGTCAAGGGCGCCATCGCGCGCGACATGGGCCCGCATATCCCGCCGGGCGTCCACTTCGTTCCCGCCCATCCCGTCGCCGGCACCGAGCACTCCGGTCCCGATTCCGGCTTCGCCGAACTCTTTATCAACCGCTGGTGCATTCTCACGCCGCCGGAAGGCACGGATGCGGCGGCGGTGGAAAAGCTGCGCGAGTTCTGGGCCGGCCTCGGCGCCAAGGTCGAGATCATGACGCCGGATCATCACGACCTCGTGCTCGCGATCACCAGCCATCTGCCGCATCTGATCGCCTACACCATCGTCGGCACCGCCGACGAACTGGCGCAGGTGACGTCGTCGGAAGTGATCAAGTTCTCCGCCGGCGGTTTTCGCGATTTCACCCGCATCGCGGCCTCGGACCCGACGATGTGGCGCGACGTGTTCCTTGCCAACAAGGAAGCGGTGCTGGAAATGCTTGGCACCTTCAACGAGGACCTCTCGAAACTCACGCGGGCGATCCGCCGCAACGACGGCGAGGCGCTGTTCGAGCATTTTACCCGCACCCGCGCCATCCGCCGCGGCATCGTCGAGATCGGCCAGGATTCAGCGGCGCCCGACTTCGGCCGCCCGCACGCGAATTTAACGAAGAAGCCGGAGTAGACCGGCTCACGACGGAGTGAAGCATGATCATCGACCATTCGAAGCTGCTTGCCCTTACCAACCGAATTGTCACGGCAGGCGGCAGTTCGCCGACGGAAGCGGCCATCGTGGCCGAGCATCTGGTCGAGGCCAATCTGCGCGGCCATGACAGCCATGGCGTCGGCATGCTGGTCGCCTATGTGCGCGACCTCGACGCCGGCACGCTCAGGATCAACCAGGCGCCCGAGATCGTCTCCGACACCGGCACCATCTCGGTATGGGATGCCCGCGCCGGCTACGGCCAGGTGGTCGCGCGCCAGGCGGTGGAATGGGCGATCGAGGCGGCCAGGAAACATGGCGTCGCCGTCAACGGCTTGCGCAACGCGCACCATATCGGCCGCGTCGGCACCTATGGCGAGATCGCCGCCCGCGCCGGCATGGTGGCGCTGCATTTTGTGAATGTCGCTTCGGGTTCACCCGGCGTCGCGCCGTTCCGCGGCCGCGAAGGAAGATTCCTGACCAACCCGGTCTGCATTGCGATTCCCGGCACCGACAACAACGAGCCGATCCTGCTCGATTTCGCCACCAGCCGCGTGGCGCTGGGAAAAGTGCGGGTGGCGCATAATGCCGGCAAGCCGATGCTTGATGGCGCATTGCTCGACCATGCGGGCCAGCCCACCACCGACCCTTCCGTCATGTACACCGACCCGAGCGGCGTGGTGTTGCCGTTCGGCGAGCACAAGGGCTCCGGTCTGGCGCTGGTGTGCGAACTCCTGGCCGGCGCTATCGTCGGCTCGCCAAGCGTCACCACATCGACACCGCCCGAGCGCGGCATCATCAACGGCATGCTGAGCATCGTGATCGACCCTATCAGGCTATCGACGCGCGACAGCATGATGGCCGAGATCGACGACATGATTTCGTGGGTAAAGTCCGCCAAGCCCGCCGAGCAGGATTTGCCGGTGCTGGTCGCCGGTGAGCCCGAGCGGCTGGCGCGGGCTGCGCGGATCGCCGAGGGTATCGAGATCGATGACACGACCTGGGGCCAATTGTCCGATATCGCCCAGCGCTATCAGATCCGGATCGATAGCTGAGCAACCGTTCGGGCGAATCCAATGACATCTTCTGCCGGTGGGATTCAGCTAACGGCGCTCGATCCCGCCGGCTACCGGCATATGCCCTGGAAGAACGGCGGCGGTGTCACGATCGATATCGCCGTCTCCATGCTCCCCGGATTCGCAGCCGGAAGTTGGGAAGGAATCATCTGGCGTTTCAGCCGGACCGCCATCGTGACGCCGGGCGCGTTCTCGGACCTCAGCGGCTATGACCGCCAGCTGGTGCTGGTTTCCGGCGAGGGGCTCGTGCTCGGGACACCTGTTGGAGAGATCGATGTCCGGCAGCCGTTCAGGCCGGTCCGGTTTACCGGAGAAACCAGTATTGTCAGCCGGCTCGAAGCCGGAGCCGTCGAAGTCGTCAATCTAATCGGCGACCGGTCGCGCGTGGCGATTGACCTCTGCTGCCTTTTGGGCGGCGCAACGCACGCCTGCCCGGCCGGCGTTCACATCATCTATGCCGCGACAGGTTCTTGCGAACTGTCGATCGACGACAAGGCCCGCGAGATCTCGGCCGGCCACGCCATGCGCATCGATGCCGGAGAAAGTTTTGCGGTCGCAAACCGGCTTGGCACCGCCATCGTCGCCAGCGTTATTCCCGTGGCACGGACATCCGGCTGATCCGGAACGCGTCACGATGACGGTCGCCGGCGCAGTTCCCCCATTCCGGAAACACATTGGTAACGCTGCCACTTGTGTTAGCTTGCCAACATCACTTCCGCCAAAGAACTTGCCGCCACTTGAAGAAGCTGCAGCCACCGATCGCGGGGAAGAAATGTCCGGCTCCAAGAAGCGACCCATCATCTTTCCCGTCATCGCGTTGCTGGCCCTGCTGTTTGCGAGCGGCGATCCGGCACGGGCCCAGACACTTACTGCCGTCAAGGAACGCGGCACGCTGAATTGCGGCGTCGGCCAGGGACTGCTCGGCTTTTCCAGCATGGACGACAAGAACGTCTGGAGCGGCTTCGACGTCGATATCTGCCGCGCCGTGGCCGCTGCGATCTTCGGCGATCCTGCAAAAGTGACGTTCACGCCGCTCGATGCCGCCACGCGCTTTTCCGCGCTGCAGTCGAAGACGATCGACGTGCTGTCGCGCAACTCGACCTGGACGATGTCGCGGGAAAGTTCGCTCGGCCTGATGTTTGCCGGCGTCGCCTATTACGACGGCCAGGGCTTTCTGCTGCGCCGCGACGCCAAAATCGACACCGCCCTGCAGCTCGGCGGCAAGACCGTGTGCACCCAGACCGGCACCACGACCGAGCTGAATCTGGCGGATTATTTCCGCGCCAACGATATGCCGCTCAAGGTGCTGGCGCTCGCCACCGCCGAGGAAAGCCTCAAGGCCTATGACGATCGCAAATGCGACGTGCTGACCAGCGACGTCTCGCAGCTTTACGCCGAGCGTCTAAAACTTTCTGCGCCCGACAGCCACATCATCCTGCCGGAAGTCATCTCAAAGGAGCCGCTGGGACCCGCGGTGCGGCAAGGCGACGACCAATGGTTCAACCTGGTCAAGTGGACGCTCTATTCATTGATCAATGCCGAGGAGCTTGGCGTCAAACAGGCTGGCATCGACGATGCGGTGAAATCAGCCAATCCCAACATAAAGCGCCTGCTCGGCACCGAGGGCGAGTTCGGCGCGCAGTTGGGCGTTGCCAATGACTGGGCCGCGCGCGCCGTGCGCGCCGTCGGCAATTACGGCGAGGTCTATGAGAGAAACGTCGGCACGCAGTCGCAACTCAGCATTCCGCGCGGGCTGAATGCGCTCTGGACCCAGGGCGGCATCCAGTACGCGCCTCCCGTCAGATAATTCTTCAGGGGTCAGGCCATGACCGTGGATTATTATGCATTGCTGACCAAGGCCGTTGCCGGCAAGGACACCCTCGGCCGCGACAAGATCTACAAGGACGCCTATGACCTCATAACGAGGTCGTCCCACCTCACCCGCGAAGCCGCCGCCTCAAACGTCGCCGCCCTTGAGGCCGCGATCCGGCGCATCGAGGATGAGGTCGCCATCGAGGAAGGCCGCGACGCCGCTCAAATCAACGAAGTGTTGTCGGAGGGCGCGAACTGGAAGCCATGGGCGTTCGGCGCCGGTGCGCTTGCACTCGCCATCGCTTTGGCGGCCTTCATGTACGGATATGTCGCGACCAAAGGCCCGGCCAACATCGCCACCAGCGTGACTGCGCCGCCACCGCCGAAAGCGGCACGCACGCGCGAGGACGTCGTGATGGCCGATCTGAAGGCCGGCGAGGACGGCGGCTCCACCGGCGAAGGCCTGCCGTTCTCGCTGCAGCGGCAAGTGGTGTTCTACCGCACCACCGTGGTTCCCGGCTCGATCGTGATCGACCGGGAAAACCGCTTTCTCTATCTGATCGACTCCAACAATTCCGCGCGCCGCTACGGCATCGGGATTGCGCAGGAATGCCTCAAGGGCGGCAGCTTCTTCCACGTCACCAACAAGCTGGAATGGCCGGACTGGCGGTCTTCGGCGCAAAACGCCCGGGACGCCGACGCGCTGGCCGCCTCCGCCGGCCGGCCCGGCAGCCCGCTCGGCGCCCGCGCGCTGCTATTGGACAAGCCCGGGCTGCTGATCCACGGCACCAACTCGCCCAAGACCATCGGCCACCTCGTGGCTTCCGGATGCATCCGGCTCGTCAATGACGACGTCGAGGATCTGTACCGCCGGGTTTCGCTGGAGACGCGGGTGGTGTTCGTCAGTTAGGCGCGCGTCGAGATTTCGGACCGACGACGTCCGGATGTGACGATCATCACAGCCAACTGAACCTGCAGCGCATACACCTCCTCGACGGATGGCGGGAATTGTCCCTCCCCCCGACAACAGGAGAGACTCAAATGGAACAGCTGAACACCAAAGCCGACGAACTGAAGACCAACGAGCTTGACGCCGTCTCGGGCGGCTTCATCTGGATTCCCGTCGTTGTGGGTTCATTTTTTGTCGGCACCGGGATCCGAATGGGCATCGACAAGATCGTCGAAAAAGTCACCAAGTAAAGTCTCGGAGCGCCTTTCGGAAAGTCATGATTTCTTCGGAAGGCGCTCGCAATACGTCTCGTTGCAATTGGAGAGACTAGAATGGAAAAGCTGAACGCCGAAGAGCACGAACTGACCATCGACGAACTCGATGCGGCTTCGGGCGGCACTCTCTACCAGCCGCTCATCGTGGTCGCCATTGCCTTCCGCGTTGCGATCGAGTCGCTGGTTCACAAGATCACCCGTTGAAAGTACTGCAAGCCCCTTTCGGAAAGTTCTGTTTTCCGGAAGACACTTTGCAGACGGTGGCGCAACGGACCTCTGAATCGAGGTATCGCGGGCAACAGCCCGCGAACTTCATTTTGTCGACACAAGAGTTGTTGGATTACGCGCGCGGATTGACGACTGTGTACCCGCGCAACGAGCGCGCATGGATTCTCGTTGCGCGGCCACCCGAGTTGGCGTCGTACGCCATCCACATATCACCTCCGACATGCTGCTCCAGGACGAAGACGTGCCCGCGTCGCGCGGCAACCATTCCCGGCGCCGGCGCCGTCCGCGGGAACCGCAGCCAGTTGGAGGCAAGATTTAATCCGGGCACGATACGGCCGAACACCCGCATGGATGCGCCGCAGCCGCAGAAAGAGCGGGGACAACCGGCTGGGCGCCCACCGACGATCTGACCACGCCCGCTATTTGCTTCCGCCCTTGCATTACGCGGCAGAATTGCCGGCCGTTCTGTGCTCTGCGATTCCCGGCCGTAAGCGTTCGGACCAACGCGTCGTGTTGGCGAATTCGAAAAGTCGCACGGCATGGTTACGTTGCATCCCGGCGCTTGAGCAACGATGCGGGGCGGACGTGCTTCGGATGCGGTTGAAGAAATGGCAACGAGTACGGACGCAACGAATACTAGTCTCAACATGACAGGGCTCCGGCTTTTTAACCCTGCCCTGCGTTCACATACCCATCATTGTTAGGCGAAAATGCGGTGGCGCAACGACCGCTGCTCAGGACTGAACCCGCCTGCGACCGGGTTAGCGGCCTGGAAATGAACGGCCCCAGCGCGGGGGCTGGAGAGCACTGGGGCCGTCTTGAGCGCGGCGCAGAGGCGGCCCTGGCGCAACGCTCGTACATTACCAAACGACATTTGCGTCCTGGAGGCTGGTCAATTCTGACCACCCCACCTGTTTGGAAGCCTCATGAGATCCGGAACGGTTTAGCGACCGGCCTCATCGTAATTTATCTAAAGCCTCCACATCAGCTTTCACTCGTCAGATGCTTCAGCATCTGGTTGCACGCTTCCTCGGTCTCCTCGAACGTTGCAAAAGGCGATCCGCCGATCTTGATCGCCCCGCTGCCCTGATAAAGCGGACGCCACGACGCTACGTAGCCGGGCCGTCCGTGAAAGCCGGGGCCGGCACGGCTCTCGTGGGTGATCACGAACGAAAAGCCGTCGCTGCTCGCGCTCCATATTTCCAAACTATCGACGGCACGGTGGAATTGCAGGGCCATCAGCAGTCGTTCGCTACTAGCCATCTTTCATCAAAGCTCGCCGCCACATGACATCTTTGGCCAGAGCCCACAGCGTTTCGGCCTCGGGGTCGTCCGGCAGGACGAAGTCAAAGCCCGCTGGACCGGGATCAGGTATTGAGAGCGCATCGCTTTCTGCCTGGCGATGAAATTTCAGCAGCGACAGCTCCCATTCATACGCTCTCACCGAGTTGCCTGTCGGTGGGCTTTGATCACCCAAGATTTTCATTGCTCCTGAGGGGCGCTGCGTCATCTGCTCCTCCTGCGGACAACCTCTCTTGTGGTGAGTTCCGAACTTGCAATTTGCCATGCTGTTAGAGACGTCTGGCGGCCGTCACGGGCCTTACCTCTCCCTGGACTCGATTTCGGAAGCTGCCTTAGCCGAGCACCAAAGTGCTTCCGGGCGCAACATTTCCTCGGGGGTAAAGCACTCCTTTCACGGAGTACTCCATTTGCGCCGAGCAGATCACTTGAACGATATATATCCAAGGCGATTAATGATGCGAGGTCATTTTTCGCCAGCTCGATCCCGGCTCAGCGCACCGACGTGGCGCGCCGATGCAAACCGGCGGCCGCGTCAAAAAAAGCGACGCCCTCTCATGACGTCGCGAAGGCCATCGCCAAGGCGAGACTGCTGAATCGAAAACGATCCGACAGTCTCGCCTTGCCTTGCGCAATCAGCTCAAAAGAGTGCGCTGATGCAATATCCAATGCCGCCGAGGAGCGCGCCGCCAATGGCGCCCGGCACCGCGCCGATGCCGCCGACCGCCGCACCGCCCATGCCGCCGGTCACGCCGCCGGCACCCATCGCGACGCCCAGTTCCTTCCAGAAGCCGCCAGCCGCAGCGTCGAGTTCATCGATCGAAAGCTCATGATTGGCTGCATCGTTTTTCGTGACGTTCGTCATTCCAGTTCTCCATCCATCTGTTGAGGTGCGGGATCATCCCGCAACCACCGTCAGGATGTCCGAACGGTTCAGCGATCGCCGTGACAGAAATCACGCATCGTGAACTTCACCTCGATGATTGAAGGTTGTTCCAGAGGAGGAACTATTCGATCGAAAATCGGACACGCAAGAACGCGCACCTCGGATGGACGCTAGCGTTCACTCGGGGATGACGACGGGGATGGGCAAAGCGGAATCAAAACAGCGGCGGGATCTGCCCCACCTTCAGGGGCCCCAGGAACACCGCGCCGTCGACGAAGCGCAGCGGGAAGCTGCGGGCCTTCTTGCCTTCAAGTTCGGCTGCGGTGCCGAGCGAATTGATGCCGACGGCGACGCCGACATTGGTGTTCTGCTTGACGACCTTGCCTAGACCCGGAATAGCCTTGTCGAGCGCGCCGAACAGATTGGTGAGGTCCTGGCTCTTGACGCCGGGCGCCACGCGATCGAGCGTGGCCTGCGGTACGCCCTGCTCCAGCATCTTGTCGATACCCAGCGCCGGGATCACCCGCTCCAGACCCGTCACCGTCATCTGCAGCTCGCCCTCGATCTGCCCCTGCGCGTTGAGGCCCAGCGTTCCCGCGGCCACGGCGACCAGCTCGCCCTGCTGAATCCGCGAGCGCACGATCTCGACCTTGCCGCCGGCGGCCTGCATTTCGCGGAAGCGCTCGGGCCACGGCTTCGGCGAGAAATCCTTCAGGCCGCTGAGCTTGGTCTGCACATCTGATTCGAACGGCGTCGCCAGCAGCGGATGCAATTCCTGAATGCTGCCCCCTGATATCTGCAGCGCGGTCTGGATCACCGGATCTGCAATCGATGATCCCTCCGCGAGCCTGCCGTGCAGTTCAACACGGTTGGCGCGCGCCAGCGGCGTCTGCACCGGTCCGTTGACGCGCTCAATCGAGGGATTCTCGAATACGATCGAGGCGCGCTCCGGAACGGCCGGCAGCCCCGCCACGCTGCTGCGGCCAACGCTCCAGCTCACCTTCAGCGACGGCGGCTGGCCGCGATCGGCAATCGTCGCCGGCGCCTTGAATTCGGCGATCAGGAGTTTCGGCTGGTAGATCGAGGCGATCACCATGATCTCGCCGAGCCGCGCCGTGAACGGCGCGCCCGCGCCCGCGGTCTGCGAGACCAGCGTCACGCTGGCGTCCTCGCAGCGGACTTCGAGGCGGAACGGATAGCCCGCGACCGAGCGCTTGCCGCAATCATAGATCCGGCCGGCCTTCGCTTCCTGCGCGCGCCACGCATCGGCGCGCACGCCGACCTCGGACGCCGCATAGAACCAGAAACCGCTCCAGGCGATGGCTGCGACCACCAGCAATGCGGGCAAGATGAAAAGGCGCCAAAGCGGGCGCCGGCGCGGCGCAGGGGTGATGTCAGGCATGCGGCGACCTTTGGCTGATGATTTTGTCAAATGTAAGCGGGTACCGGCCCCGGCAAAAGCCGCTGAATTTGCTTCGCTTCTCCCCTTCTGGTAGCCGTTCCTCGTTTGGACGCGTTTTCTTTACGCGAACCGGTCTCTCCCCCGGATCAAGTCCGAGGGCATGCTCGCTCGAAAACGCTTGTGCCGATGTCCGCAATGACCCTGCAAGATTCGGAATTCTCCAGCGGCGACCTCTGGGTGTTCGGCTATGGTTCGCTGATGTGGCGGCCGGGCTTCGAATTCGTCGAACGGGTGCCGGCCCGGCTGATCGGCGAGCATCGCGCGCTCTGCGTCTATTCCTTTGTCCATCGCGGCACCCCGGAAAAGCCCGGCCTGGTGCTCGGGCTCGATCGCGGCGGCGCCTGCCGCGGCATCGCATTCCGGGTCGCGGAGCAGAACCGCGCCGCCACCGTCGCCTACCTACGCGAGCGCGAACAGGTGACGTCCGTCTACCGCGAGGTGAAGCGCTCGCTGTGGCTGGAGAACGAGGCGCGGCAGCGCGTCAGCGCGCTGGCCTATGTGGTCGATCGCGGCCATGTGCAGTATGCCGGACGGCTGTCGCTGGCGGACCAGTTGCGTCACGTGCTGCAGGGTCACGGCCAGTCCGGCGTCAACCGCGACTATGTGCTGGCGACCGTGAAAGCGATCGAGGCCGAAGGCTTTCGCGATACGCAATTGCACCAGCTGGCACTGATGCTGCACGATTCGCACCCGGTGGTGCACCGGAAACCGCCTGCGGAATAGGCGTTTGCGGCATTTTCGCCCCCCTGCATTGACAGGGTGGAAAACGGGGTGACGCAAATGGCGTTCTGGGCTAGGTGTCCCGCATGGGCACGACATCACGCCGTTTCGACGGCTTCTTCAAAAGCGAATTCAGGGTCAACGAAGCCGTCGGACGCAGCGTCAGCTACGTCCGGGACGGCAAGCTCCTGGGGGGCAATTCGGGGTTCGCCCATATCGGCACCTATCGTTTCGACGGCGAGGAGATCGCCGTCGAGGTGACCAGCCGCCGGCACAATTTTGGTGCCGCTCACCAATCGCTGCTCGGCTCCGACGTTTCGACCATTGCGGTCACCGGACGGGCGGTCGGAAACGCGTTTTGTTTCGAGGGCGGCTCACCGCAGATGCCCAGCGCGACGTTTCGATCCGTGATGACGCCGCTCGACGAGAGCGAACTCGCAGCCCCCGGCGCGATCGGCGCAGGCGGCATTTCCAACGGCCTGTACTCGATTCACCTCAAGATCCTGGACGGCATGCCCGGTGGCTTGACCGGCGTCATGCTGCTCAGCAACGGCCGCATCCTCGGCGGCGATGCCTTCTTCTATTATCTCGGGTCGTATTCATCATCGAACGGCCGCTGGAAAGGCCAGATGGTCAATCAGGAACACACGCCGGCGCGGGGTGAAGACCCGGTCTTTGGCGGGCATGAAATCGGAATCGGGTTTTCCGGGACATGCGATGCGGAGGGCGGCACCCTCGAGGGGACTGCGCTTGCGGGCAAGCGAAGCATCCGGTTCGAAGCCGAGCTGAAACTGATCTGCGCGGCTTAGGCAGCCACACCGACAATCAATTCGCCTGCGCGGTGGCCGGCCGGCGCGGCGCGGTCGAACCGGCCGGCTGATCGTCGGGCAAAACTTCGATGCCGATATCGGCGAGCCGGACCCGCACCTCCGCCGCAACGTATTTCACATATTCCGACAGCAACAGACGGAAGGTCGTACCTGAGGTCCACCATGGCTCGTCGCGCCATTTTTCGCCGACCACCGCAAACGGGATCAGCGCGATATCAGGCATCGCATGCGACAATTCGACGATCGCCCGCGGCATATGGTAGTTCGAAGTCACCACGATCAGCGACTTGAAACCGCGGTCTTTCACCCAGCGCCGCGTCTCCGCCGCGTTGCTTCGCGTGTTGACGGCCGAGCGGTCGAGATCGACGCAGCAGCGCAGCAGCGAATGGTTGTCGGGCAGCGTGCGGGAAATGTCGCTGGCGGCGTTGGTCGGGTGCACGCCCGAAATCAGGAGCCGCTTGCCATAGCCGCCGGCCAGCAATTCCATCGCATCCGACACCCGCGACGAGCCGCCGGTCAGCACCACGATGCCGTCGGCATTGCGGGCTGGCTTGATTTCGACGCCGCGCAGTTGCGACAGGAAGCCGATGAAGCCCACCGCCGCGCCGACGAAGCCGAGCGCCAGCGTGGCGACGATGGTCGCGCGCAGCCACCCGCGCGGCCGCACGGCCGGCGCTTGTCGCGACGTATCGTCGGGTTGCACACGCATGCAGTTCTTGCTGTCCTCTCCCCGCGCAATTCTAGAAGTTTTTTGGGCGAAGTGGAGTCTGGTCCGGTGCCCTCCCCCGGATCAAGTCCCCGGCCATTGCTTCGCTCGAAAACGCTTCAATCAATGTCGTCCAGCGTCGCGAACAGCGTCCGCCGCGAGGCCCAGGCCGTGATCGCCGCGATCAGCACCGCCTGCGCCGCAAGCGCCAGATAGCCGGACGGACGCAGCGAGAACGTGCCGAGCAGCGCGGCAAATTGATCGCCGACCGGCGTGCCAGAGAACCAGCTCGCGATCGATTCCGAGAAACCAAAACCCAGCATTGCAGCGCCGCCGCCGATCAACCCGCCCTCGAGGCCGAGTCTGAGGAAATGCCGCAGGAAACGGTTGGCGATGTAGCTGTCGCCGGCGCCGACGAAATGCAGCACCTCGACGATCGGGCGGTTCGCCGCCATCGCGCCACGCGTCGCAAACGACACCGAAATGATGGTCGCCACGATCACCAGCGCCAGGATGCCGATGCCGGCGAATACCGTCGCCCCGGTCATCGAGCGCATGCGCTCGATCCAGGCGCGGTGATCGTCGACGCTGGCTGACGGCGCCACCTGCATGATCCGGGCGCGCAACGCGGCAAGGTCGGGCGTGGTGCCGGGCTGGACGCGCGCGACGATGACGCGCGGCACCGGCAGTTGCTCGATCGACAGCCCGGTGCCGAGCCACGGCTCCAGCAATCTGGCCGACTCGTCCTTGGTGAAGGGCCGGACCTCGACGATGCCGGGCTGCGCCCGCATCGCCTCGACGGCCGCGATCGCATCGCGGTCGAGATCGCGGCCTGCCGAGGGGCGCACCTGGATGGTGATTTCGCTGGCGACTTCCGATTGCCACTCCGCCGCCGACGCGCTTACCAGCAGCACGGTGCCCGTGGTGATCGAGGCGAGGAACGTCATGATCGCGACCACCGCGACCAGCGCGCGGCCGGAGATCGAGGCGCGCGGCACGATCGGCGACATGTTGCGCGCCCGCGCCGGGACCTGCGGGCGTTCGTGCCCGAGATCGACCAGCGGACCATGCTCGTCACCGGATCTACTCATAGATATGCAGCCGTCCCTGATGCAGCACCAGACGCCGCGCCTCGTACTGATCCATCAGCGTGATGTCGTGGGTCGCGATGATCACGGCGGTGCCCGACTTGTTGAGCTCGATGAACAGCCGCAACAAGCGCCGGCCCAGCGTCGGATCGACGCTGCCGGTCGGCTCGTCCGCGAGCAATAATTGCGGCCGCGAGATCACCGCGCGCGCGATCGCCGCGCGTTGTTTTTCACCGCCGGACAGGATCGGCGGCAGCGCATCCATGCGCTCGCCGAGCCCGACCCATTTCAACAGATCGATCACTTCGCGCCGGTAGCTGGATTCATCCCGCCCCATGACGCGGAACGGCAGCGCCACGTTCTCATAAGTCGTCATGTGATCGAGCAGGCGGAAATCCTGCAGCACGATGCCGATGCGTTTGCGCAAATCCGCAATCTGGTCCTTGCCGAGCAGCGAGACGTCGTGGCCGAACAGATTGACCAGACCGCGCGTCGGCCGCATCGAAAGGAATAGCAGCCGCAGCAGCGAGGTCTTGCCGGCGCCCGACGGGCCGGTGAGGAACTGGAAGGAATGGGCCGGGATCAGGAACGACAGGTCGCGCAAAATCTCCGGGCCGAGCCCGTAGCGCAATCCAACATTTTCGAACCGAACCAAGCTCAGCTCCGCTCGAGATGGGCCTCGGCTTCTGCCTCGGCTTCGACGTTTGCCTGGGCCTCGACCGGAAACCCGTACCTACCAGTACCCTTGACAGTACCCTTGGGCTCGCAGCCCAGTTTTTGGGCGCGAGCCGGACAAAACGGTTGTGCGACCGTTATGGTTTCCGATTCGTTAACGGTCGCGAGGTAGCATCGGCCCAAAGACACTGTGGAAATGGGCTCCATGCACATCGTCTGCCCCCATTGTACAACATCCTACGCGATCAAGCTGGCCACCTTGGGTGCCGCCGGCCGGCCCGTCCGTTGTTCCCGCTGCAAGGAAACCTGGCTGGCGCGCCCCGAGGACGCGGTCGAGATGGCGCCTGCCGTGCCGGCGATGGCGGAAGCCGGCCAGGGAACCGGACATGCCGAGGCGGACGCCGCCGCCGAGTGGGAGGCCATGGCCCGCCAGGAAGAGGCCCAGGAGCCCCCCGTGGTCGACAGCCCGTCGATTTCGGCCGATTGGCCGGCCGAAGGCGAAGGTTCCCGGGGAAATGAAGCCGACTGGCCGTCGGTCGCCCAGCAGGATGCCGAGGCGCATCAGGAGGCGCTTTCCACCCACCGCTCGCGGTTGGCCAAGCTGTTCCGGCTGCCCAAACTGCCGTCCATGCGGATGCCGTCCGTCAGCGCTCCCGTCGCTTGCGCCGCGATGGGCGCACTGGTCGTGGCGCTGATGTTCTGGCGCACCGACGTGGTGCGCCTGCTGCCGCAGACCGCGACGTTCTACAAGATGGTCGGGTTAGATGTGAATTTGCGCGGGCTGTCGTTCAAGGACATCAAGATCACCAACGAGACCGTGGACGGCAAACCGGTGCTGGTCATCGAAGGCGTGATCGTCGGCGAGACCAGGAAGCCGGTCGAATTGCCGCGGCTGCGCTTTAGCGTTCGCGACGAACAGGGCGCGGAGATCTATGCCTGGAACGCGGTGCTCGAGCAGCCGGTGCTGAAGCCGGGCGAGCGCGCCTACTTCAAGTCGCGGCTGGCGTCGCCGCCGCCCGAAGGCCGCAATATTGACGTACGCTTCTTCAACAAGCGGGATCTGGCCGCCGGCCGCGCGTAAAATTGGCCGGACGTCCCGCTCGCAAATGAGCTGTTGCCATGCCGCGTGTATTGATTGCCGACGACGAAGACTCGATGCGCTCCCTGGTGGCGCGCGCCATCGCCATGGACGGCCATGACACCGTAACCGCCGAGGACGGCGCCGAGGCGCTTGATATCCTGGCGCGCGAAAAGGGTGCGTTCGACCTGCTGCTCACCGACATCCAGATGCCGGTAATGGACGGGATCGCGCTGGCGCTGGCGGCGGCACGCGATTTTCCCGACCTGAAGATCTTGCTGATGACCGGCTTTGCCGATCAGCGCGAACGCGCCTCCGGCCTCAATGCGATCGTGCACGACGTGGTGACAAAGCCGTTTTCGGTGGCCGATATCCGCACCGCAGTCGCCGATGCGCTGGCGGCGCGGAAGGGGTAGTTTAACCTGTCATGGCCGGGCTTGACCCGGCCATCCATCCCGCTCGAAAGACTCTCGCGAAGAAGATGGATACGCGGGTCAAGCCCGCGTATGACAAGTGTATTATGCGATGACGACTGAGCGCGACGGCTCAATAATCCTTCAGCAGCCGCTCGATGTAATCGAGTTCGATCTGCGGGCGGGCCGGATCGGCGAGGCGCCGGCGCAGTTCTTCCAGAATGCGGCGCACGCGCTGTACGTCGATCTCGCCGGGGATCTTCACTGAATAATCGTCGTTGAACTCGTTGTTGCGCATCGGCCGCCCGAGCGGATCGGTATTCCTTTGCGCGCCCTGCTGCCGGCCGTTCGGATTGCCCGGGCCGTCGCCCGGCTGGTCGCCATCGCCCTGCTGCATCGCCTCGGCGAGACTCTGCGCGCCCTTGCGCAGCGCATCCAGCGCGCGGCCTTGCGAATCCACCGCGCCATCGGCGTTGCCTTCGCCGAGCCGGCCTGAGGCGTCACCCATCGCGCCATCGGCCTGCTCCAGCCCGTCCTCGCCGTCGCCTTGGTCGCCGCCCGGCTGGCCTTGCTGACCCTGCTGACCTTTTTCGCCGCGCTGGCCCTTCTCGCCGCGCTGACCCGGACCCATGCCGCGCTTGGCGAGTTCTTCCTGCAATTTCTTCAAGCGGTCGCGCAGGCCCTGCTGGTCCTGCTGCAGGTCGCCCATGCTCTGCTCGCCCTGCTTGCCGCGCATGCGATCGCGCCGCGAATCCTGGCCCTGCTTGTAGGTCTTGTCGCGCAATTGCTGCTGCTTGCGGATCATGTCGCCGAGCTCGTTCAGCGCCTGCTCCATGTCGCCGTCGCCGGACTGGCCGGGCTGCGCCATCTGCAGGTTTTCCAGCATCTGCTGCAGCTGTTCCAGCAATTGCTTTGCCGCATCCTTGTCGCCGGAGCGTGACAGCCGCTCCATCCGGTCGAGCATGCTCTTGAGATCCTGCTGGCTCAGCATCTTGGTATTGGGATCGAGCGGCCGCGCCAGTTGCTGCGGATTGTTCTTGAGCTGTTCGGCGAGCTGGCGCAGGAAATTATCCAGCGCGGCGCGCAGATTGTCGGTGAGCTTCTTGATCTCCTCGTCGCTGGCCCCGCGCTCCAGCGCCTGCTTCAGCGCCTCCTGCGCCGCGCGCAACGCCTTGTCGACATCGGTGATGTTGCCGTCCTCGATCGTGACCGCGAGCGACCACAGGCTCGCCACCACCTCTCGCATGGCGTCGTCGGTGCGCGCCGCCTCGAGCTGGCGCGAGACGCTGTAGAGGCCGAGATAATGGCCGGCCTGCGGCGTAAATAGTTCCGGCGCGATCATCAGCGCGGCAAGCGCGGCATAGACCTGGCCATTCTGGTTGGCGTCGAGCGCCAGGATACGGCGCTGCTCGATCAGCGCGCGCGCTAAGGGCTTGGTGAACAGCCGCTCCGGCAGCCGCATGTTGAACGGCTCGCTGCGGCCTTCATTGCCGGCCTCGTCCTTGGCCGTCAGCGTCAGCGTGACGTCGGCACCGGCATAGGGATCCTCGCTGAGATCCTTGACGGTCTGGCCGACACCATTGCGGGTCCGCGCGTTCGGCAGGGCCAGCGGAAACTGCGGCGCCGGGAACAACGGCCGCGCCTCGGCCGTTTTTTCGGCAGTCTTCTCGGCGGCCTTGTCTCCGCCTTTGGCGCCCTTTGCCGGTTCCTTACCGATTTCTTTGATTGCTTCCTTGCCGGGATCGGCGGGCCGGACCGCGAACGAGGCGCGCGCTTCGGTAACGCCGTAATCATCCTCGAGCTTGTAGGACATCTGCAGCGAGCCGCGCGCCTGGCGCTCGGGATCCTTCGCCAGCGAAATGGTCGGGGTACGGTCGGGCGTCGCGGCGAACCGCCATTGCGGCTGGCCGGCCGGTGCGCGGACATGGGCGGTGCCGTCGCCGGCGATCTTGAAATGGCGCTCGTTGGTGCCCTTCGGCGCCTGTTCGTTGGGCGCGACTTCCGTGACGCCGCCGCCCACCACGACATCGATCGAACCGCCGCTGGAGCGCACCAGCAGCGTACTGCCGGCCGGAACCGCCAGCGGCCCGCTATTGGGTCCAGCGTCCTTGTTCGCGGCGGAAAGAATGATCGGCGGCTTGCTGGTGTAGACCGGCGGTGTCACCCAGGCATCGACCCGGACATTGGCCGGCGCCAGCACGCCGTTCCAGTCGAACGCCGCGGCGATGCGCATCGCGCGTTCGTCACCGGCGGCAAAATAGGCCGCCACCGCCATTACCATGACCAGCGCACGTAGCGCCCAGGGATCGTGGATCGGCAGCCGCGGCGACGGCAGGCCGGCGCGGATCCGCTTGATCGAGGCCAGCGTCCGCTCGCGCTGCTCGTTCCAGAGGGCCAGCGCGATCGGATCCTTGCTGGCCAGCGTGTCGGTGAGCGCGGTCGCCGGGCGATGGCGAATGCCGGTGCCGCGGTCGAGCCGGCCCAGGCTCTCTTCACGGGTCGGCCAGCGATAGCGCAAGATCGGGTACAACGCGCCGAGCGCCAGGCCTGCGAACAAGGCGATGCCGACGACACGGGCGACAAAGGGCAGCGCCAGCCACAATCCGGCCCAGGACGCCACCAGAAACAGTCCGACGACGGTCAACAGCCGGGCCAGAATCGGCCACCCGCGCTCCCACGCGATCGCATACTGGGCCCGCTGCAGGGCCTGCGTCAGTTGAAGCCGCGCCACCGCATCAGGCTCGCGCGCTGGCTCCGTGGGGTCAGGGTTGGCGCCGTTCAATAAACTCTCCGGGTTGCCGACAAATCAGCCTAGCACAGCGGCGGCAATGAGGCACCCGTTTCCAGGGCCAACCCACACCCGGAAATACGCATAACACGAAGGCGTGACTGCAGGGCTTCGACCCCCTAACGTCCGCCCGAACCCGCAAAATACCGCAAGAATGCCGGAGGAAACGTCATGGACAAGAAGACCTACGACAAGGGCCTGGAAGTGCGCAAAGCCGTGCTCGGCGAGGTCTATGTCGACAACGCCCTGAAGAACGTCGACGATTTCAACCGCCCGTTCCAGGAACTGCTCACCGAATATTGCTGGGGTGCGGTGTGGGGCCGCGAGGAACTGCCGCGCAAGACCCGCAGCATGCTCAACCTCGCCATGATCTCGATCCTGAACCGGCCGCATGAGTTGCGCACCCACATCAAGGGCGCGCTGACCAACGGCGTGACCAAAGACGAGATCCGCGAAATCTTCATGCAGGTCGCGATCTATGCCGGCGCGCCCGCCGGCGTCGACAGCTTTCGCATCGCGCGCGAGGTGTTCGCGGAAATGGACAAGGGTTGAAGTCTCACCCCTCATGGTGAGGAGGCGCGCTTGCGCCGTCTCGAACCATGAGGCCCGAAAGATTAATCAACAAACTCATCCTTCGAGACGCGCGAAGACGCGCTCCTCAGGATGAGGAGCGTCTCCAGAAACTCAGGAAAACAACACCATGGAAATCGGATTCATCGGCCTCGGCAAGATGGGCTTCCCGATGGCGCGCCGCCTGATCGAGGCAGGCCACCAGCTCACCGTGTTCGATACGCGGACGGAAGCCACCGACAAGCTTGTGGCGCTCGGCGCGCAAGTGGCGTCATCGCCAAAGGATATCGCCGATCGCTGCGAAACGGTGCTGGCGAGCCTGCCGTCGTTGCAGGCCTCGCTCGACGTCGCAACCGGCACCGGCGGCGTGATCGAAGGCAAACGCGTCAAACGCTTCGTCGACCTCTCCACCGTCGGCTCGCAAATGGCAACGCGGATCCACGGCCTCCTGGCCGCGAAGAACATCGTGCAGATAGACTCCCCCGTCAGCGGCGGCGTCGGCGGCGCCGAAAAGGGCACGCTCGCCGTGATGGTGTCGGGCCCGCGTGCCGATTGCGACATGTTGAAGCCCGCGCTCGGTGTCATCGGCAAGGTGTTCTTCATTGGCGAGAAACCGGGTTCCGCTCAGACCATGAAGCTTGCCAATAATTTCCTGTCAGCCACCGCGATGGTGGCGACGTCCGAAGCGGTGGTGATGGGCGTCAAATCGGGTCTTGATCCGGCCGTGATGGTCGACGTGATCAACGCCGGCTCGGGGCTCAACACCGCAAGCCGCGACAAGTTTCCGCGTGCGGTATTACCGCGAACGTTCGACTTCGGCTTCGCCACCGGACTGATGGTGAAAGACGTGCGGCTCGCGCTGGACGAGATGAAGTCGCTGGGGCTGTCGATGGAAGTCGCCGAAGCGGTCGGGCGCCTGTGGGAAGTCGTGATCCGCGATCAGGGCGCGGAGTCGGATTTCACCGAGGCGATCAAGCCGATCGAAAAGGCCGCGGGTGTGATCGTCGGCGGCGCAAAGGGCGGCAGCCACGCCGCGAAGTGAGGCATCGCGTGGGATAGGTGGAGCGACCTGCTCCACCCACCTACGCGCCCGATCCGCTCAATAGCCCTGGCGGTAACGCCGGCCGCCTTCCGGCCGACCGCCGTAATACGGATTCTCGATGCACTGGGCAGGAAGGCCCAGTGCCGTCGCGTTGCACTGCTCCAGCGAGGTGTAGGCGCACTCAATGCGTTCACCACCGAAAGTCTGGATCTGCTTGATGCAGACTGGATACCTCGGATTATAGGTCTGGGCGAGCGCCGGCGACGTCGCCGAAACCGCCGCCATCGTCAAGACAGCCAAAGCCAGAATGCGCATCGGAATCTCCTTTGAAATCGGCACAGTGTCAGCGCGCGCTGACAGATATGCCTTGGGTCACAGCCACGGCGCCTGCCGGTCCATCGCGATCAGTTCGTCGACTTCGATACGCGGACGCACCACCGCGAATTGATCGTCCTTGACCAGCACTTCCGGCACCAGCGCGCGGGTGTTGTAAAAGCCTGACTGCACCGCGCCATAGGCGCCGGCGGTCATGATCGCCAGGAGATCGCCGGCCTTGGGCTCGGGGATCTGGCGGTCGAGTGCCAAATAATCACCGGTTTCGCAGACCGGCCCGACCACATCGGCGGTAATCGTCGGCGTGCCTGGCATGGCTTCGCGGACCGGCAGGATGTCGTGATGGGCCTCATACAGCGTGGGGCGGATCAGATCGTTCATCGCGGCATCGATGACGACGAAATTCTTGGCGTCACCCGGCTTCACATAGATCACGCGCGCAACGAGGATGCCGGCATTGCCGACGATCATCCTGCCCGGCTCGAACATCAGCGTGCAGCCGAGATTATGCGTCACCCGCTTGACCATCGCGGCATAGGCTGACGGCAGCGGCGGCGCTTCGCGGTCCATGTGATAGGGAATGCCGAGCCCGCCGCCGAAATCGATATGCGAGATGTTGTGGCCGTCGGCGCGCAAGGTCCGCACGAAGTCAGAGAGAATCCGGAACGCGGTCTCCATCCGGCTGAGATCCGTGATCTGGCTGCCGATATGCATGTCGGTGCCGGTGACCTCGATCCCGGGCAGCCGTGCGGCACGGGCATAGACCTCGCGGGCGCGCGCAATCGGCACGCCGAACTTGTTCTCGGATTTCCCGGTGGCGATCTTGGCGTGGGTGCCGGCATCGACGTCGGGATTGACGCGCACCGAAATCCGCGCGGTCCGGCCCATTTCGACCGCGAGCCGCGACAACAGTTCCAGTTCAGGCTCCGACTCGACGTTGATGCAGAGGATATCCGCCGCCAGTGCCGCGCGAAGTTCCGCCTCGGTCTTGCCGACGCCGGAAAACAGGATCTTGTTTGCGGGTATTCCCGCCGCCAGCGCCCGCTTCAACTCGCCGCCGGAAACCACGTCGGCGCCGGCGCCGAGTTTCGCCAGCGTGCGCAGCACCGACTGGTTGGAATTGGCCTTCATGGCGTAGCAGACCAGCGTCTTCTCGCCGGCGAAGGCCTCGGCGAACACCCGGTAGTGGCGCTCCAGCGTCGCGGTCGAATAGCAATAGAACGGCGTGCCCACGGCATCCGCGAGATCGGAAAGATTGACCGCCTCGGCGTGAAGCACGCCGTTGCGATAGTCGAAGTGATTCATGGTGCGCTCAATTACCCAGCAGCGGGTCGAGTATGAACGGTTTCTTTTTGCCCCTGGGCGCCTCCGGCTGGGCGTCGGACCCGAAGCCCGGATTGTATACGCCCGGCTGGGCCGCGCGCTCGGCCTCCGAATCGGTGGCCGCGGATTGCGCCGACGCATTCGAGGCGTTCGGCGGCAGATCAAGGCCGCCCTTGCGGCCGCAGCCGCCGAGCGCAAGCGCGCTCACGCTCAGCAGGATGATGGCCCATCCCGACGATGTCGGCCGGTAGTTACGTGTCACGACGAAAATCCCCAATACGCGCCGCACCATACAAAGATTGCCTTGCGATGGCGAGGCCCGACGCCCCCATGAAACCCAAGAAAAACCCAAGAAATTGCAGCGAAATTCTTGGCCTCAGCCCAATTTTCGCTCTTTTTCCAACCGCTTCAGCCAGGACCTGGCCTGGGCCGCCACATTCTTCGGCGCGGTGCCGCCATAGCTGGTGCGGCTCTTGACCGACGCTTCCACCGACAGCACGCGCAGCGCCTCGGCCGTAATCTTCGGCTCGACCTCCTGCATCGCCTTCAGCGGTAGTTCGTGCAGCGCCACGCCCTGTTTCGAGGCAAGCCCGACGATGCGCCCGGTGACGTGATGGGCGTCGCGGAACGGCATTTTCAGCGTCCGCACCAGCCAGTCGGCAAGATCGGTGGCGGTGGCATAGCCCTCGCCCGCGGCCGCCTTCATCCTGTTCTCGTCGGGCACGAGGTCGGCAACCATGCCGGTCATCGCCCGGATCGCCAGCGAGAGGGCTGCGAACGCTTCCATCGCGCCCTGCTTGTCCTCCTGCATATCCTTTTGATAGGCGAGCGGCAGCCCCTTCATCACGATCAGAAGCGCCGTCAGCGCCCCGATCACCCGCCCGGTCTTGGCGCGCACCAGTTCGGCCGCATCGGGGTTGCGCTTTTGCGGCATGATCGAGGATCCGGTGGTGAACTTGTCGCTCAGCCTGATGAGGCCGACCAGCGGCGAGGTCCAGATCACGATCTCCTCGGCGAAGCGCGACATATGCACCGCTGCGATCGACGCCGCCGACAGGGTTTCCAAAACGAAGTCGCGGTCCGATACCGCGTCCAACGAGTTGGCCATCGGCCGGTCGAAGCCGAGCGCCTTGGCGGTGGCGTGACGGTCGATCGGAAACGAGGTACCGGCGAGCGCGGCCGCGCCCAGCGGCGATTCGTTCAGCCGCTTGCGCGCATCCGCAAAGCGGCCGCGGTCGCGCGCGGCCATCTCGACGTAGGCCAGGAGATGATGCCCGAGCGTCACGGGCTGGGCGGTCTGCAGATGGGTGAAGCCCGGCATGACCGTGCCGGTATGTTCCAGCGCCCGCTCCACCAGGACATATTGAAACGCGGCCAGCGCCGCATCTAGCTCATCGATGGTGTCGCGCACAAACAGACGAAAATCGGTCGCGACCTGGTCGTTGCGCGAACGCGCGGTATGCAGCCGGCCGGCGGCGGGCCCGATCAGATCGGTCAACCGGCTCTCGACGTTCATATGGATGTCTTCGAGCGCGCGCTTGAAATCGAACGAGCCTTTTTCGATTTCTGACAGAATCGTGTCTAGACCTTTGCCGATATTTTTCGCATCACCGGCCGTGATAATGCCCTGCGCTGATAGCATCGCGGCGTGGGCCTTGGACGCGGCGATGTCTTGGGAATACATGTGACGATCGACGTCGATGGAGACGTTGATTTCCTCCATGATCGCATCGGGACGCTCGGTGAACCGGCCGCCCCACATCTTGTTGCTCATGACTTCTCGCTCACGACTTCTTATTCAGGTGCTGGCTATTCAGGTCTGGCATTTATCGTCGAAACCGGCGAAACGCCGTGCCGGTTTCGCCCGTAACATGAGCACTGCATAGCCGTATCTGATACAGGATGACAAACGATATGCCCGAAACGCCTGCCCCTCGCCCGGCCGCCACGCGCCGGATCCTCATCGCCGTCGGCGCGGTCCTGATTGGGGCGGCGATCGGCTTTGCCGGGGTCTACGGGTTCGGCGGCCTGAAGCGCGGTGCGGGCGGCGATGCCGCCTGTGCAGGCGCGGTCGAGCTGGCGCGCAAGATCGGACCTCTGGCGCATGGCGAGGTCGCCGCGCTGACCATGGCCACCAGCCCGCTCCGGCTCCCTGACCTCGCGTTCGAGGATACGGAGGGCAAGCCCCGAAAACTCTCCGACTGGCGCGGCAAGACCGTGCTGGTCAATCTGTGGGCCACCTGGTGCGTGCCCTGCCGGAAAGAGATGCCGGCGCTCGACAGCCTGCAGACCAAACTCGGCGGCAAGGATTTCGAGGTGGTCGCGATCAACATCGACACCCGCGACCCCGAAAAGCCCAAAAACTTCCTGAAAGAAGCCAATCTGACCAGACTGGCCTATTTCAGCGACGCGAAAGCCAAGGTTTTTCAAGATCTTAAGGGTATAGGCAAGGCGCTGGGGATGCCGACCTCTATTCTGGTCGACGGCCAGGGCTGCGAAATCGCCAATCTGGCCGGCCCCGCCGAATGGGCCAGCGACGACGCGATCAAGCTGATCAAGGCGGCTGTAAAGCCGGTGGCGGCGGGGTTTTAGCATCTAGGTCTCGTCATGCCCGGCTTGTGCCGGGCATCCACGTATTCCTCACGTCGCAACAAAGACGTGGATGGCCGGGCATAGGCGAGCGGAAGCGACGCCGTCCTTCGGACGGCTATCCCCGGCCATGACGAAAAGTGACCCGTTGGTAAAGTCTAGGCGATCGCGTTCAGATTGCCGCCGACGCCCGGCGCCAGGTTGGCCGTCGACGGGATGCCGAGCAGCGTCTGGACCGCGAATTTCTCGGCGTCGTTGTTCTGTTTGATGATCGAGGTCTGAATCTGCTGCTGCAGACCACCCGCCTGCATGGCGAGCATGCTCGACACCATAGCCATCATGTCCATACGCAAGACTCCCGAAACGCCGGGCGACCCTAGCGGAGGCTGGTTAACGAGAAATTGAGGCTAGCGCGTCGGCACCGGCTTGTCGCCGCGGTAGTCGTAGAAACCGCGCTGGGTCTTGCGGCCGAGCCAACCGGCCTCGACGTATTTCACCAACAGCGGGCACGGCCGGTATTTCGAATCCGCCAGCCCCTCATGCAGCACCTGCATGATCGACAGGCAGGTATCGAGACCGATGAAATCGGCCAGCTCCAGCGGGCCCATCGGATGGTGCGCGCCGAGCTTCATTGCCGCATCGATCGCCTCGACATTGCCGACGCCTTCATACAGCGTGTAGATCGCCTCGTTGATCATCGGCAGCAGGATGCGGTTGACGATGAAAGCCGGGAAATCCTCGGACACCGCAATCTGCTTGCCGACCTTGGTGACAAAGGCCTTGGCGGTATCGAAGGTCTCGTCATCGGTGGCGATGCCGCGGATCAGTTCGACCAGTTCCATCGCCGGCACCGGATTCATGAAATGAATGCCGATGAATTTCTCGGGGCGGTCGGTCGAGGCGGCGAGCCGCGTGATCGAGATCGACGAGGAGTTGGTGGCGACGATAGCTTCCGGCTTTAGCACCGCGCAGACGTCGTGGAAGATCTTGCGCTTGGTCTCTTCCTTTTCAACCGCGGTCTCGATGACGAGATCGCAGTCCGACAGGCCGTCGAGCGTTTCGCTCGTGGTGATGCGCTCAAGCGCCTGCTTGCGGGCGTCCTCGGTGATACCCTTCTTGGCGACCTGGCGCGACAAATGGCCGTTGATGGTGGCCATCGCCGATTTCAGCCGGTCGGCGGAGACATCGTTGAGTACCACGTCGAGGCCGGCGAGCGCCGCCACATGGGCGATGCCATTGCCCATCTGGCCCGAGCCGATCACGCCGACCTTCTTGATTGTCACCGCCATCTTGTCATCCACCCGAACGGCACGCATCTCGCGCCAGTTCATCCCGTTAGGCCCCGGTTCGAACCGAGGCTTAAACCTGTTTTCGACGCGTTTTCTTCAAGCGAACCCGGTAGCCACTTCGCTTGAAAACGCTGTCCCTAGATTAACACCGGCCGGAGCTTACGCGTCCGGCCGCTGTTTGACTGCCGTTATTTTCCGAGCTTGCCGAGCGCCTCGGTCAATTCCGGAACCGCCTGGTACAAATCCGCAACCAGGCCGTAATCGGCAACCTGGAAAATCGGCGCGTCCTCATCCTTGTTGATCGCAACGATCACCTTGGAATCCTTCATGCCGGCGAGATGCTGGATCGCGCCGGAAATGCCGATCGCGACATAGAGCTCCGGCGCCACCACCTTGCCGGTCTGCCCGACCTGCCAGTCGTTCGGCGCATAGCCGGCATCGACGGCGGCGCGCGAGGCGCCGACGCCGGCGCCTAACTTGTCGGCGAGCGGCTCGATGTACTTGGCAAAGTTCTCGCGGCTCTGCATGGCACGGCCGCCGGAGACGATGATTTTTGCGGACGTCAGTTCGGGGCGGTCGCTTTTGGCGACTTCCTCACCGACGAAGGTGGCGAGGCCCGGATCGGCCGCGGCAGCGGCGTTCTCGATCGCAGCACTGCCGCCGTCGCCTGCCGCGGCGAAGGTCGAGGTCCGCACCGTGATGACCTTCTTGGCGTCCTTGGACTTCACGGTCTGGATCGCGTTGCCGGCATAGATCGGCCGCTCGAACGTATCCGGCGAGACCACCTTGATGATCTCGGACACCTGCATCACGTCGAGCAAGGCGGCGACGCGCGGCATCACGTTCTTGAAGCGCGAAGTCGCGGGCGCGACGAAGGCGTCGTAGGACGGCGCCAGCGCCACGATCAGCGCCGCCAGCGGCTCGGCGAGGTCGTGGGCATAGGCGTCACCCTCGGCAACCAGCACCTTGGTGACGCCGGCGAGCTTCGCCGCCGCCTCGGCCGCCGCCTTGGTGCCCTGGCCGCCACCGGCGACCAGCACGTGAACTTCGGCACCCAGCTGGGTGGCCGCGGTCAGCGCCTTGTTGGTGGAGTCCTTGAGGGCCTCGTGGTCGTGTTCGGCAATCAACAGCGTGGTCATCAGAGAACCCCGGCTTCGGTCTTGAGCTTCGAAATCAGTTCGGCGACGTCCTTGACCTTGACGCCTCCCTTGCGGCCCGGCGGTTCGGTGGTTTTCAGCACTTCGAGATGCGGCGTGAGATCGACGCCGTAGTCGGCCGCGCTCTTGTCGGCGATCGGCTTCTTCTTCGCCTTCATGATGTTGGGCAGCGAGGCGTAGCGCGGCTCGTTGAGGCGCAGATCGGTGGTGACGATGGCCGGTCCCTTCAGCTTCAGGGTCTGCAGGCCGCCGTCGACTTCGCGCGTCACCTTGAAATCGGAGCCGTCGACTTCGAGCTTGGAGGCAAAGGTCGCCTGCGACCAGCCGAGAAGTGCGGCCAGCATCTGGCCGGTCTGGTTCGAGTCGTCGTCGATCGCCTGCTTGCCGAGGATGACGAGGCCGGGCTTCTCTTCGTCGACGATGGCTTTGAGAATCTTGGCGACCGCCAGCGGTTCGACATTGCCTTCGGCCTTGACCAGGATGCCGCGGTCGGCGCCCATCGCAAGTCCGGTCCGGATCGTCTCGGAGGCCTGTGCGGGCCCGATCGATACCACCACCACTTCGGTCGCCTTGCCGGCTTCCTTCAGCCGCAGTGCTTCCTCGACGGCGATTTCGTCGAACGGATTCATCGACATCTTCACGTTGGCGAGTTCCACGCCCGTTCCGTCGCTCTTGACGCGGACCTTGACGTTGTAATCGACCACCCGTTTTACCGGCACAAGAACCTTCATCGATCCTCTTTCGCTTGAATTCTGGGGTTTGGTTGGCTCTTTCTTAGCTTGGGCGCGGAACCTAAAGGTCCCGCTATCGGCGGTCAACGCGCCAAAGCCAAAAATCGCGCCCTTCAGACGACCACTTTAGCGGTTCTGGCCGGGCACCCACAACACGTCCCCGGCGCCATTATCGTTCATGGCGCGGCTGGCGACGAACAGGAAATCCGACAGCCGGTTCATATAGTGTACGGCAGGCTCGCTGACCGGCTCGTCCGGCCTGGCCGCCAGTTCCACCATGATCCGTTCCGCTCTGCGACATATGGTGCGGGCGAGATGCAGGTATGCCGCAGCGGGGGTGCCGCCGGGCAGCACAAAGGAGGTCAGGGGCGCCAGATGGGCGTTGAGCGTATCGATATCGCGCTCGAGCCGTTCCACCTGGCTGGACAGCATGCGCAGCCGCTCCGCCTTGCCCTCGCGCTGGGGCACGGCGAGATCGGCGCCGAGATCGAACAGGTCGTTCTGGATCAGGCCCAGCATCGCATCGAGTTCGCGCGCCTGCGCCAGATGCAGCCGCGCCACGCCGATCGCGGCGTTGGTCTCGTCCACGGTTCCATAGGCGCTGATGCGCAGATCATATTTCGGGCGGCGTTCGCCGCTGCCGAGCGCGGTGGTGCCGTCATCGCCGGTCCGCGTGTAGATTCGATTAAGCACGACCATTGGCGGGTCCCTCCTGCTTGCCCTATTTGCCCATCGCCCAGACCACGGCCATCGTGATGACGATGGCGATGAATTGCAGCAACACCCGCAGCCGCATCAGATTCTGCGAGCGGCTGGGCGAGCCGCCCCGCATCATGTTGATGAGACCCAAAAACAGCACGATCGCAACGGCAGCGACCGCGATGGGTAGAACAATCGAACCAAAAAAGGATGCCATCGGCGCTACATAACACCGCGCCGGGCCGGCCGCTATACGTTCACAGACAGCCGCACAGATGCCTGATCGATCTGGCTCTTAGCCCAATAATAATATCAGATTCTTGTTTTGACGCGTTTTATTCACGCGAACCGGTCCCACTTCGCTTGAAAACGCTCTAGTATCTCGCATCGAACCGTCAATCGCCAGCCAGGGTGGCATGTGAGGCAGGTCAAGTACGTCTATCACGTCGTGGTGGATGCCTTTTACGAGTTCCTCGTCGACGATGGCTGGGCGATCGCCAGCCATATCGCGTTGTCGACGCTGATGGCGCTGTTTCCGTTCCTGATCGTGCTGACGTCGCTGGCCGGCTTTTTCGGCTCCAAGCAACTCGCCGACCAATCAGTCAGCCTATTGCTCCAGGTGTGGCCGCAACAGGTCGCCGACACGCTGTCAGGCGAAATCCACGACGTGCTGACCACATCCCGCGGCGATATCTTGACCATCGGCGCGGTGCTGGCACTTTATTTCGCCTCGAACGGCGTCGAGGCGCTGCGGGTGGCGCTGAACCGCGCCTATTCCGTGATCGAGCCGCGCAGCTGGTACTGGCTGCGGCTGGAGTCGATCGGCTACACGTTGGTCGCCGCCTTCACGGCGCTGGCGATGGCGTTCCTGATCGTGCTGTTCCCCCTGATGCTGGAGGCGGCACGGCGCCACATTCCGTTTTTCGTCGAGACCAACGAACACTTCCTCAACATCACCCGCTACAGCATCACGATCGGCGCGCTGATCGTGGCGCTGTTCATCCTGCACGCCTGGCTGCCGGCGGGACGCAGGGGGTTTCTGCAGATCCTGCCGGGCATCATCTTCACCATGGTGGCGTCGCTGGTATCGGGCATCGTGTTCGGCCAGTATCTGGCGCGCTTCGCCAATAATTACGTGACGATGTATGCGGGCCTCGCATCGGTCATCATCGCGCTGGTGTTTTTGTATTTCCTCGCCGCGATCTTCGTCTATGGCGGCGAACTCAACGCGGCGATCATCAAGTCGCGGCTGCCGCGCGGCGTGTCGCTTCAAGCAGCGCAGTCGCTAGCGCACGTGGACTGACAGGCTTGATCAGGAAGGCGTCGGCCCCCGCAGCGCGCGAGGCCGCCTCGTCCTCGCCGCGCCCCGACACGCCGATGATGGCGATGCGGCCGAGCGGCGGATCGAGCGCCCGAATGCGCCGGATAGCCTCGATGCCGTCGATGCCCGGCAGCACCATGTCCATCAGCACCGCGTCGAAACCGCCCTGCGCGATCCGCTCCGGCGCGGCCTCGCCCTGGCCGATGAACTCGGTCTGGTGGCCAAGCTCGGTCAGGATGGCGTTCAGCACGACGCGGCCGAACGGATTGTCCTCGACGCTGAGCAGGCGCAAGGACCGCAGCGCCCCGGTCGACGGCTCGCCATCGGCCCCCGTCATGATCGTAATCGGGCCCTTGGCCGGCGACATCACGACGCTGAGCGTGAAGGTGGTGCCGCCGCCGCGCCGTTGCGTCACCACGATGTCGCCGCCCATGGCGCGCGCGAGTTGCTTGACCGACGACAGCCCAAGCCCGGTGCCGCCGAACTTTGAGGCGATCGAGACATTGGCCTGCGAGAACGGGCGGAACAGGCGCTTGATCTCGCTGAGCGTGAGGCCGATGCCGCTGTCGGAAACCGCAAAGGCGACGCCGATTTTACCCCTTGGAGCGCGGAGCGGCGACACGACAAGCGTGACGCTGCCCTGTTCGGTGAATTTCACCGCATTGTCGATCAGGTTCTCCAGCGCCGCCCGCAGCCTTACGGGATCGCCGACGGCAAATGCCGGCAGCTTTTCGGAAATCTCGACCGACGACTGCAGACCCTTCGCCGCCGCCCGCCCGGTCAGCGAATCGCCGGCGTTGCGCGCCAGCGTGCGCAGATCGAAGAAATCGTGGCGCACGGTGAGCCCGGGACCGCTGCTGCGCGCGGCATCGACGAACAAGGTCGCAAGGCTCGCCAGATGTTCCGCGCCGGCCTTGATGGTGTCGACCCAGCGCCGTTCGCGCTCATCGAGGTCGGATGTCGCCAGGAGGTTGCTGATCGCCAGAATGCCGGTCAGCGGCGTGCGCACCTCGTGGGCAAAGGCCGCCAATGCCACTTCGACCACGCCGGGCCCGGCCTTAGCTTTCGGCGAACCGCGTTTCTTCGCGCCAACGCGCGATACGCGCTTCTTCTTCGGCTGCTTCCTGGTCAGCCGTGTTGTACGCCGTGAACGCGGTGATGCCGCCATGATCCCCTGACCCATCCTGGAACCAAGCATGGCATGCCACGGCAGCCGGAGTCACGATGGCCTTTGGGGCAACCCTCAGTAATTACGCAAGTCCTGCCAGACGGCGGATGTCGGCCGGCGTGGCGCCCTGCCCACGCAATTCGCGCAAGGCGGTGGCCTTGGTCGACTTCGACAGTTTCTGTCCGGCGTCGTCGAGGATCAGCCGGTGATGCCGGTAGGCCGGTTGCGGAATACCAAGCAGCGATTGCAGCAGCCGGTGCACGCTGGTCGACCAGAACAGGTCCTGGCCGCGCACCACGTCGGTGACGCCCTGCAAGGCATCGTCGATCACAACCGACAGATGATAGCTGGTCGGCGTCTCCTTACGCGCCAGGATGACGTCGCCCCAGGCTTCCGGTCGGGCGGCCACGAGCCCGGTTTCGCCGCCTGCGCCCTCGCCGCGCTCGACCCAGGCGAGATCGGGCGCCTGTGCCATGGCCGCCGCCATATCGAGCCGCAACGCGTAAGGCAGGCCCTGGTCGATCAATCGCCGCCGCGCCGGCGCGGAAAACGACTTCGCGGCGCCGGGATAGAGCGGCGCGCCATCGGGATCACGCGGCCAGGGCGCTCCGGCCTTCGCGGCGGATTCCCGTTCGGCGACCATGCGGGCGATTTCCGCGCGGCTTTCGAAGGCGGGATAGATCAGGCCGCGGCCTGACAGTTTTTCCACCGCTTCGCGAAAATCGGAAAGGTGTTCGGACTGCCGCCGCACCGGCGCTTCCCAGGACAGGCCGAGCCATTCGAGGTCTTCAAATATCGCAGCCTCGAATTCCGGCCGGCACCGCGTCGCGTCGATATCCTCGATGCGGAGCAGAAATCTTCCACCGCTCGCGCGCGCCAGCTCGAAATTCAACAGCGCCGAAAAAGCGTGGCCGAGATGGAGGTAGCCATTGGGGCTTGGCGCAAATCGGAACACAGGTGACGGCATTGATCTCTTTCGCGGGACATGATGGTTTTAACGGGCAATGACCATTCACCTCAACTCCCAGGCCGACCTCGAAGACGCGATCGCGGCCCTCGTCGTACAGGACAAGCGGCTCAAACCGATTCTCGAACTCACGGGCATGCCGGCGCTGCGCCAGCGCGAACCGGGCTTTGCCGGGCTGGCGCATATCGTGTGCGGTCAGCAATTGTCCACCGCGAGCGCCGGGGCGATCTGGGGACGCCTCACCGCCGCGTTCGATCCGTTCGATCCCGAGCCCATCCGCAAGGCCCGCGCCGAACGCCTCGGACGGCTCGGCCTTTCGGCCGCCAAGATCAAGACGCTGAAAAACATCGCGCGCGAACTGGCCGCCGAACGATTGAACCTCGAGGTACTGGCAGAAGAGGACGCCGACGCCGCACACCACACGTTGACCGCGCTGCACGGCATCGGCCCGTGGACCGCCGACGTCTATCTGCTGTTCTGCCTCGGCCATGGCGATGCCTGGCCGGCCGGCGACATCGCGATCCAGGAGGCGATCAAGGTCGGGCTCGGCCTGAAGGCGCGTCCGACCGCCAAGCAGATGGCGCCGCTGGCGGAGCCGTGGCGCCCCATGCGCGGTGCCGCAGCGCATCTTTGGTGGAGCTACTATCGCGTCGTGAAGAATCGCGAGGGCGTGATCACGAAGTAGACATTGTCTCGGAGGCATGGACCCCGGATCAGCAGCGCACCGCTTCGCGCTGCGCAGCATCCGGGGAACGCAGACCGAGACAAGTCAGCCCCGCAGCCTGACCCGATCCTCGCGCGCGCATGACGTGACGAAGTCGATCACCGCGCGCACCGCGGGGAGTTCGACCAGATCCGGATGCGCCAGCAGCCAGAGATCGGCCACGCTGACGAGTTTTTGCGGCGCGACCCGCACCAGATCGGGGTCGCTGGCGGCGACGAAGCAGGACAGCGCCGAAATTCCGAGGCCGGCCTTCGCCGCGGCCAGCATGTCGCCCTGCGACGAACAGCGCAGCACCACCGATCCCTGGCGGGTGATGAGATCGCTCCAGCGCGCCAGGCGTTCGTTCGAGGCCCGGTCGGCAAAGCCGATCACGCTGTGCCCCTTCCATTCGTCGCGCCGCTCCGGCAAACGACGCCGCGCCGCATAGGCGCGCGAAGCGTAAAAGCCGGTGCCGAGCCGGCCGATCCGGCGGCCGATCAAATTCTCCTCGCCACTGTCCACCGGACGCAGCACGACATCAGCCTCGCGGCGGCGCACGCTGGCCGGAAACGGATGGGTGATGATCTCGATCCGGATGTGGTCGTGCGCGCGCAGGAACGGACCCAGCCGCGGCATCAGCCAGTGCGAGGCAAAGGTCGCTCCGATCGAGAGCTTGACCACGCCGCGGGCGTCCGCACCGGTCGCGGAGACCGCGGCCTCGGCGCGCAGCGCGGCCGCCGCCATGGCGTCGACATGCTCACGGAATTTGCGGCCCTGCGCGGTCAGCGACAGGCCTTCGTTGGAGCGCGCGAACAGGGGTATGCCGAGCTGGCCTTCCAGTTCGGCGATCTTGCGGCCGACCGTCGGATGGCTGGAGCGGAGCTGGCGCGCGGCCGCGGCGAAGCTGCGGGTTTCGGCCACCGCGACGAAGGTCTTGCACAGGTCCCAGTCCATTGGCGATCAGGCCCGGATGTTCATTACTGAATGGTCAGCTGTTCAATATTGAACGTCGGAGACGACCCGTCCAGCCCTATAATGCAGCGCATAAGCAAGCCGGCTGGAGCGGAACCGCTCGCCGGCCTCGAAACCCAGAGGGAGGATTGAATGCCGTTGCCCGCGTCGCTTGCCAATTCGCTTGAACTGCCCGTGGTCGGCTCGCCGCTCTTCATCGTGTCCGGGCCGGAACTCGTGATCGCCCAGTGCAAGGCCGGCATCGTCGGATCGTTTCCGGCGCTGAACGCGCGGCCGGTCGAAAAACTCGACGAATGGCTGAGCCGGATCAAGAATGAACTCGGCGAGTACAAGGCGCTGCACCCCACGAAGAAGGTCGCGCCCTATGCGGTCAACCAGATCTGCCACGCCTCCAACGACCGGCTGATGAAAGACATGGAGACCTGCGTCAAGCACCAGGTTCCGATCATCATCACCTCGCTGCGGCCGCCGCTGGAGATCGTCGAAGCCGCGCATTCCTATGGCGGCGTCGTGTTCCACGACGTGATCAACGTCAAGCATGCACGCAAGGCCGCCGAACAGGGCGTCGACGGGCTCATTCTGGTCTGCGCCGGCGCCGGCGGGCATGCCGGCACGCTGTCGCCGTTCGCGCTGCTGCGCGAGGTCAAGCAATGGTTCAAGGGCACCATCCTGCTGTCGGGTGCGATCTCCGACGGCTGGAGCATTGCCTCCGCGCTCGCGCTCGGCGCCGACCTCGCCTACATGGGGACGCGCTTCATCGCCACCGAAGAGGCGAATGCCGACCTCGCCTACAAGAAGGCGCTGACCGAGCACGCCGCCCATGACATCGTCTATTCGAACCTGTTCACCGGCGTGCACGGCAATTATCTCGGCCCGTCGATCGTGGCCGCGGGCCTCGATCCCGACAATTTGCCGGTCGCTGACAAGACCAAGATGAATTTCGGCTCCGGCGGCAACACCAAGTCCAAGGCATGGCGCGACATCTGGGGCTCGGGCCAGGGCATCGGCCAGATCAATGATGCACCGCCGGTCGCCGAACTCGTCGCGCGCCTGAAAGGCGAATTCGACGACGCCGGCAGCGACTTTCTCAGGCGAGCGCGCGCTTAGGCGGCGCACTCTCGGCTTCGACAACAAATGAAAACAGAGGGATGGGAACGATGAGCGTGTCACGCACTGCATTGAGCATGGTGTTCGGATTGTTGGCGACCGCAGCCGTCGCCGCCGATGACAAGGGCGAAATCCGCATCGGCCAGACGCTGCCCTATAGCGGGCCGGTGTCCGGCTTCGGCACCATCGGCCGGGCGCAGGAGGCCTATTTCGACAAGGTCAACGCGGACGGCGGCATCAACGGCCGCAAGGTCAAGTTCATCACTCTCGACGATGCCTACTCGCCGCCCAAGACCGTCGAGCAGACCCGAAAGCTGGTCGAGCAGGAAGAAGTGCTTGTCATGTTCGGCTCGCTGGGCACCGCAACCAACAACGCCGTGCACCGCTACCTTAACAACAAGAAGGTTCCGCAGCTGTTCGTGCTGAGCGGCGCCACCAAGTGGGCCGACCCGAAGCATTACCCATGGACCATGCCGGGCATGGCGACCTATCAGTCCGAGGGCGTCGTCTATGCCAAGTACATCTTGCAGACCAAGCCGGACGCGAAGATCGCCATCCTGGCGCAAAACGACGATTTCGGCCGCGACTATGTCGCCGGCTTCAAGCGCGCGCTGGGAGACAAGGCCGCGACCATGATCGTCTCCGAGGCGAGCTATGAGACCAGTGCGCCGACCATCGCTTCGCAGCTTGCGACGCTGAAAGCCTCCGGCGCCAATGTGATGTTTGGCGTCGTGCTCGGGAAGTTCACCTCGCAGATGATCAAGGGCGTTGCCGAACTGAACTGGAAGCCAGACCTGTTGTTCGTGCCGACATCGGCGTCATCGATCTCGTTCCTGGAGCCCGGCGGACTGGAAAACGCGGTCGGGCTGATTTCGTCGAGCAACCAGAAGGACACGATGGACGCGCAATGGGCCAATGATGCCGGCGTGAAGGAGTATTTCGCGTTCATGAAGAAGTATCTGCCCAATGCCGACCTGAACAATTCGAATTACGCGGCGGGCTATCATTATGCCAACCTGATGACGAAGGTGCTGACGGCCTGCAAGGACGATCTCAGCCGGGAGAATATCATGCGGCAGGCCGCTTCGCTGCGCCAGGTTTCGCTGCCGCTGCTGTTGCCTGATATAACGGTGTCGACCGATGCCGAGGATTATCTGCCGTTCCAGCAATTGCGGCTGCGGCGCTTCGACGGCAAGAGCTGGGTCGGTTTCGGTGAAATCCTGGACGACCGATAAGGGAGTGCGTTGAGTGCGAACCAAATCGGCAGACGTCATCCCCGCGTAACGGCTTTGCCGTTGTCGCTGGAGGTGCGAGCCTTGCGGTGCACTTGCACCGCTGGGCGAGCCTCGAAGGATGGACCACGGGCGCTTCTCATCCTTCGAGGCTCGCCGAAGAGGCTCGCACCTCAGGATGACGCGATAGGGTGCGAGCTGGCGGCTTCAAACTAACTCATCATGCTTTAGGGAGCACGTGACGGTGATCATCGGCGGCGAACGCACAATTACCTATCCGGAAATCCATGACCGCATCGCACGCGCGGCGACCGGATTTCAAAGCCTCGGCCTTGGTGGCGGCACGCCGGTCGCGATGATGCTGCGCAATGATTTTGCGTTGTTCGAAGTTACCGGCGCAGCCGCGGCGCTTGGCAGCCCGGTGGTGCCGATCAACTGGCATTTGAAGGCCGAGGAGGTAGCCTATATCCTCGCTGACAGCGGCGCCGAGATCCTGGTCTGCCATGCGGACCTGTTGCCGCAGATCAGGGACGGGCTATCAGCCCATATCAGATTGTTGATCGTGACCACACCGCCGGAGATCGCCGCGGCGTTCAATGTTCCGACTGCGCTGACGAAGGTTCCGGACGGCATGACCGACTGGGACGCCTGGCGCGACACCCATGCGCCATCGCCGGAGCCGCCGATCGGCAGCGCGCCGATGTTCTATACGTCAGGCACCACGGGCCTGCCCAAGGGCGTGCGGCGCAAGCCGATGAAGCCGGAGCAGCAGGCGGCCTCGGCACGAGTCGGTGGCATCGCCTATGGCGTCAAACCCAACGAGGATCAAGTCATCCTGATGAACGGCCCGATGTATCATTCGGCGCCAAGCTCCTACGGCATGCTGGCGTTTCGGAGCGGCTGCACGATCGTGCTCGAACCGCGTTTCGATCCAGAGGACATGCTGCAACTGATCGCGCGCCATCGCGTCACCCACATGCATATGGTGCCGACGATGTTCGTGCGGCTGCTGCGCCTGACGGACGAGGTGAAGCAACGTTACGACCTGTCGTCGCTGCGCTTCATCGTCCACGGCGCGGCCCCCTGCCCGCCGCAGGTCAAGCGCGCCATGATCGACTGGTGGGGACCGGTCATCAACGAATATTTCGGCTCGACTGAAACTGGAATCCCGGTGTGGCATTCGGCCGGGGAGGCGTTGGCCAAGCCCGGCACCGTCGGCCGCGCCATCGAAGGCGGCGTCGTCAAGATCTTTCGCCCCGACGGCGAGCTGTGCGGCGTCAACGAACCCGGCGAGATCTTCATGCGGCAGATGTCGGTGCCGGACTTCGATTACCACGGCAAGGCCGAGGCGCGCGCCGAGGCCGGGCGCGATGGCCTCGTCAGCGTCGGCGACGTCGGCTATCTCGACGAAGACGGCTATCTGTTCCTGTGCGACCGCAAACGCGACATGGTGATATCAGGCGGCGTCAACATCTATCCCGCCGAAATCGAGAACGCGCTGATCGGAATGGACGGCGTGCGCGACTGCGCGGTGTTCGGCATTCCCGACGACGAATTCGGCGAGCGGCTGTTTGCCTGCATCGAGCCCGACACCGATGCCACGCTTTCGCCGGCGGCAGTGCAGGAATTCCTGCGCACCCGCCTCGCCAATTTCAAGGTGCCAAAGGACATCCAGTTCATGGACGCAATGCCGCGCGAAGCCACCGGCAAGATCTTCAAGCGCAAGCTGCGCGATCTCCATGACGAGGGGCGCTTACGCGCGGCGACGTGACGGCGGCGCAGAAAAGCAAACGGCGTTTCAAACGGACAGTGTTTTAAACGTCCTTGTTGCACATACTTGCTGTTGCAAAATGGTCATTGGAGAGCGCAAAGATCAGGGCATATCAAGCGTAGGGACCTGACACATGCACGCCACTGATTTTATCGTCGCCCGCCATGATCTGCAGCAATACAAAGTGATCGAGACAGAGCTACCCAACGCGGGCACATTGCCGGGTGAGTCGTTGCTGGTCAAAGTTGTCAGTTTCGCCTTCACCGCCAACAACATCACCTACGCCGTGCTTGGCGACCAGTTCAATTACTGGCAGCTGTTTCCTGCGCCAAAGGGTTTCGGCAATATTCCGGTGTGGGGATTCGGCGACGTGATCGCGTCGAAACATCCTGATATTGCCGAGGGCGAACGCCTGTTCGGCTATTTCCCGATGGCAACGCACGTGGTGATCGAAGCGGCTGACGTTAGCAAGCACGGCCTGCGCGATGCCGCCGCGCATCGACAAGTCGCTGCGCCGGTCTACAACGCCTATGCCCGTGTCAGCGGCGATCCCTCCTTCGCCGGACGTCGGGGCGATTTTCAGGCGCTGCTACGACCGCTGTTCATGCTGTCCTTTCTGGTCGATGATTTCCTCGCCGAGAACGATTTCTTCGGCGCGCAGAGCGTGATGCTCTCCTCGGCCTCCAGCAAGACCGCGTTCGGGCTTGCGCATCTGCTGCACACAAGGCGCAACGGAATCAAGGTAATCGGGCTCACCTCGGCACCCAATGTCGACTTCGTGAAATCGCTCGGCTGTTACGACGAGGTCGTGACCTATGACGCCGTGACATCGTTGCCGCCGGATTCACCTGTCGCGTTGGTGGACATGGCGGGGAACAGCGAATTGCGCGCGACGCTGCATAACCATTTCGGCGACCAGATGAAATATTCCGGACGCATCGGACTTACCCATCGCAGTTCGTCGCCCGACGAGCCGGAATTGCCCGGCGCCAAGCCCACCTGGTACTCCGCGCCCGTCCAGATTCGCAAACGCGCCAAGGAATGGGGCTCGGGCGGCGTCGGCACGCGGTTCGGCGCGGCATGGTCGGGTTTTGCGCCGAAGCTGGACGGGTGGCTCACCGTGATCGAAGGCCGCGGCCCGGCGGCGGTGCAACGGGTCTATCTCGACACCCTCAACGGCCGTGTGCCGCCGGACCAGGGGCATATCCTGTCGATTTAGAGATAACCGCTATCTCCTCGCGCCCTTTCTGCAGCCTCCCGAATGGGTATAGGCTCGCGGGGAAACGCCGCACAGACGGCCGGTGACGAGAAACGCGCATGCTCGACAAGACGGACGATATTTCGGTGGCCGCCGACAACTGGCTTGCGCAGTTCGAGGAGGCGCTGGCGAAATCCGATCGCGGCCTGCTGAAGACGCTGTTTCACGCCGACAGCCATTGGCGCGACGTGCTGGCGTTGAGCTGGAACATCCAGACCGTCAACGGCGCGGACGCGATCCTGAAAGAGTTGAGCGTGCACGCACCGGCCGCCGGCCCTGTTGGATTTACGGTGGATCCCAACCGCGCCGCCCCCCGCAAGGTGATGCGCGCGGGCACCAACGCAATCGAGGCAATCTTCAAGTTCGAGACCAGGGTCGGGCGCGGCAGCGGCATCATCCGCCTGATTCCGGATGCCGACAATGTCCTGAAGGCCTGGACGCTGCTGACCGAGCTTGGCGAGCTCAAGGGCTTTGAAGAGCAGATCGGCGTCGCGCGGCCACGTGGCAACGCCTATTCGCGCGATTTTCGCGGCCCCAACTGGCTCGACCTGCGCAAGGCCTCAGCCGGCTATGCCGAACACGATCCGACCGTGCTCGTAATCGGCGGCGGACAATCCGGGCTTTCGATCGCGGCGCGGCTGAAGCAATTGAACGTCGATACGCTGATCGTCGATCGCGAGAAACGCATCGGCGACAACTGGCGCAAGCGCTACCACGCGCTGACGCTGCATAATCAAGTGCAGGTCAACCACCTGCCCTACATGCTTTTCCCGCCGAACTGGCCGACCTACATCCCGAAGGACAAGCTCGCCAACTGGTTCGAGGCCTATGTCGAAGCCATGGAGTTGAACTTCTGGACCGAGACCGAATTCGAGGGCGGCAGCTACGACGAGAAGGAACAACGCTGGACCGTGACGCTGCGCCGCGCCGACGGCAGCAAGCGCACCATGCAGCCGCGCCACGTGGTGCTTGCGACCGGCGTCAGCGGCATCCCGAGCAAGCCCGACATTGCCGGCCTGAAGGATTTCAAGGGCAGCGTGATGCATTCCAGCCAGTACGACGATGGCGAGAACTGGAAGGGCAAGCGCGCGATCGTGGTCGGCACCGGCAACAGCGGCCACGACATCGCGCAAGACCTGCATTCGAGCGGCGCCCATGTCACGCTGTTTCAGCGCTCATCGACGCTGGTCGTCAGCATCGAACCCTCGGCGCAGCTGGTGTACGCGCCCTATAATGAGGGCACGCTCGAGGACAACGATCTGATCGCGACCTCGATGCCGTTGCAAGTCGCGCGGAAGAGCCACGCGCTGACCTGCGCGAAGTCGAAAGAGCTCGACAAGGACCTGCTCGACGGGCTGCAACGCGCCGGCTTCAAGCTCGATTTCGGCGAGGACAATACCGGCTGGCAGTTCAAGTACCTCACCCGTGGCGGCGGTTATTACTTCAACGTCGGCTGCTCCGATTTGATCGTCAAAGGCGATATCGCTCTGAAGCAATTCGCCGATGTCGACGGTTTTGTAACTGACGGCGTCAAGATGAAGGACGGCGAGACTATCGCCGCCGATCTCGTCGTGCTGGCGACCGGCTACAAGCGACAGGAAGAGCTGGTGCGGTTGTTGTTCGGTGAAGCCGTCATGAACCGCGTCGGCACCATCTGGGGTTTTGGCGAGGGCCAGGAACTGCGCAACATGTACACCCGCACCGGCCAGCCCGGCCTGTGGTTCATCGCCGGCGGCCTTGCGCAATGCCGCATCGGCTCGAAGCACCTGGCGCTGCAGATCAAGGCGATCGAGGAAGGGTTGCTGCCGCGCGGCGCGAAGCCGGCGGCGGCCGTCGCGTGAATCACAGCTAACATCATGGGGGAATAAACATGCCGTCCATTCTCGGCTCGGGCGAACATCGCTATCGCGTGGTGGAGAACTGGGCGAAGCTGCCCGATGGCTGGAGCCTCTCCGACGTCGCTTCCGTCGCGGTCGACAGCCGCGACCGCATCTACGTCTTCAACCGCGGCGCCCATCCGATGGTGGTGCTGGATCGCGAGGGGAATTTCCTCAGGAGCTGGGGCGAAGGCCTGTTCAACCGCGCCCACGGGCTGCACATCGACGCCGACGACAATCTCTATTGCACCGATGACGGCGACCACACCGTGCGCAAGTGCTCGGTCGACGGCAAGGTGTTGCTGACGATCGGCATCCCGAACCGGCCAAAGCCATATATGAGCGGCGAGCCGTTCCACCGCTGCACCCATACGGCGCTGTCGCCGAAGGGCGAGATCTACGTCTCGGACGGCTACGGCAATGCCTGCGTCCATAAATACACGCCCGACGGCAAGCTGCTGAAGAGCTGGGGCGAGCCGGGTTCCGATCCCGGCCAGTTCAACATCGTCCACAATATCGCTACCGATGTCGACGGCTTCGTCTACGTCGCCGACCGCGAGAACCATCGCGTGCAGGTGTTCGACGGCAACGGCAAATACGAGACCCAGTGGAACAATCTGCACCGACCCTGCGCGCTGCATTGCTGCGGCGGCAAGCAGCCGCATTTCATCGTCGGCGAGCTCGGCCCCGGCATGCCGGTCAACCTGAACGTGCCGAATCTCGGGCCGCGGCTCTCCATCGTCGACGCCAAGGGCCAGCGGATCGCGCGGCTCGGTGGCGAGGACGGCCCGGGGATCGAGACCGGCAAATTCCTCGCGCCCCACGGCCTGGCGCTGGATTCCAGAGGCGACATCTATGTCGGCGAGGTCGGCGTCACCAACTGGAAGACCAGCTTTCCCGACACGCCGATGCCCTCAGAGGTCGGCGTCGGCCGCTGTCTGCAGAAGCTCGAGAAGGTTTAGGACCGGCCGCGCGGCTCCGGGGGTTGGCACGCCCGATCACGATGGATTGACCGCGGATGCCCGCCCCTGCAGGTGCCTTGGAGATGCCCTGGAGGCCCGCGGAATCATGGCGATTCGTGGGCGGCATATGCTGGATAAGGCCCGGAACGCTCTTCACAATCCCGTCACGCTGCCTGTAGTATGCAGGGCGCATGCTGCTTCGCAGCTAACATGGGAGTCAGGAGCGTTTCTTGAACGCACACGTCTCGCAAGGCGGTTGGCCGGTACTGGTGCTGAACGCGGATTTCCGGCCGCTGAGTTACTACCCGCTGTCTCTCTGGTCGTGGCAGGACGCGATCAAGGCGGTGTTCCTCGACCGCGTCAACATCGTCGAGCATTACGACCGCGCGGTGCACAGTCCGAGCTTCGAGATCCAGCTGCCGAGCGTGGTGTCGCTCAAATCCTTCGTCAAGCCGACCACGCATCCCGCCTTCACCCGGTTCAACGTCTTCCTGCGCGACCGGTTCAGCTGCCAATATTGCCTGGCGCATGACGACCTCACCTTCGATCACATCATCCCGCGCAGCAAGGGCGGCCAGACCACCTGGGAGAACGTCGTCGCGGCCTGCTCGCCGTGCAATCTGCGCAAGGGCAATCTGACGCCGCAGCAGGCGCGGATGTTCCCGCGGCAACACCCGTTCGCGCCGACCGTGCATCAACTGCACCGCAACGGCCGCCTGTTCCCGCCGAACTATCTGCACGATAGCTGGCTGGATTATTTGTATTGGGACACCGAGCTCGATCCGTAGGATTGGGCGGCAGCGCATCGAATCACAACTTTCGGATTTATGTTCAATTTACCCTGCTTTGGCATGCGCGAGCTCCAGGCATCGGATTCCAACGCAAGCCGCCATATGCTGGGCCGCATGCACAAGATCAGTCCGTTGTTCGACGCATATACGCTTCCGAGCGGGCTCGCCCTGATCGGCGCGACCTTAACCCCGTTATGTTCGCTCTTTCTCTTTGCGCCAGCGAGCACGGGCTTAGCCGATGCGATGCTGATCGCTTTCATGACCGCATCATTGGCGGCGGCCGTCTTCTACTACACCGGCGTTCAGCTTCTCAGCACCTTCGGTTTACCTCGCGATGCAACGATGCGGGAGTTTCATCGCTTCATTACGAGCGACAACCATGGCAGCTAACCGACCAACCGTTCGATCCTTGCTCTGTGCGGTGGTATTTTTGGCCGCGATGTTCCTCTATGTGCGCTTCGCCCTCCATCTTTTGCTGGCGCTGATTGGGCTCAGGGTGTTGCATTCGGCATTTGCGCCACTCGCGAGGAAGTATGGCTGGGGCAGCGAAAGGCGCCTCGCGCGGCATTTCAGCCGTCCTCCGCTGATCGACCAATCCAAACGGTTATGTGTCGAACCCGGCCTGCGGTGATAGTGACTGCCCTCCCTCACCACTGCGCCCTCAATCTGGCCGCCATTCGCTCGGCGATCGCGACCGTCGTCAGATACGTGTTGGCGCGAGGGACTTCCGGCATGATGGAGGCGTCGATGACGCGCAGGCCGGTGCAGCCGATCACGCGGCATTCGGGATCAACTACCGAGCGCGGGTCGTCGGCCGCGCCCATGCGGCAGGTGCCGCTGGCGTGCTGGGCGTCGCTGCACTCAGTGAACAGCCAGTCGTCGAGCTCAGTGGCGCTGAGCGCCTCGTCCATCGAGCGTCCGGTCGCGCCATACTCGACCCGGTGGGCGATGTCGGTGATGGCGGGCTGCAGGCAGATCTCGCGCAGGCGGCGCACGCCGTCGCGCATCCGAATGAGATCGCTGCGATCGGACAGCATGCGCTCCTCCACCGCCGGATCGATGGTCGGGTCTGTCGTGGTGATGCGGACGTGGCCCTGGCTGAACGCCTGATAGACCGACACCGCGATGCGGCCGCGCGCGGTGCTGGCCGTCTGATTGACGTCGCGAGCGAGGTTGCCGGCGATCATGATCATATCGTTCTCACCTGATCCTTCGAGGCCGGAGCTGTAGCGCAGGCAGCAATTGGTGTGCCGGTGCATCAGCGTGTTGACCTGGCCGTGCTCGCGTAAGTGCAACAGCGCATCCATGATCGGATGATCGAGCAGGTTTTCGCCCACCGGCAGGTCGGCCAGAACAGGGATGCCCAACCCTTCCAGCAATGGCGCAGGACCGATGCCGGAGCGCTGCAGAATCGCGGGCGAGTGAATGGCACCGGCGCAGAGGATCACCTCATGCTTCGCCGCGGGTGCATATGATTTGCCGCCGATGCGCACCCGGACCGCGCGGGCGTGCAGCCGGTTGCCTTCGAACTCGATTCCTTCGACCAGGGCATCACCGACGATCCGCAGATTCTCGCGGCCGCGCGCCGGCTCCAGATAGCCGTCATTGGTGGAGACGCGGCGCCCGGCCTCGCTGTTGATGGCGTAGGGCGACACACCGGTGCCATCAGGCGCGTTGTGGTCGTCGCACCAGCCATAGCCGAGCCCGAGCGCGGACTGGCGCAGCGCCCGGTCCACGTTTCCCCCATCCGGCACCGGCGCGCGATACACCGGGATCGGGCCGCGATCGCCGTGATATGGCGCGCCGGGAAAATTCTTGTCGGTCTCGAGCTTGCAGAACCAGGGCAGCATCGCGTCCCAGCCCCATCCCGCACAGCCGCTTCTCTCCCAGCGGTCGAGATCGTCGGGCACCGCTCGGATGGCGATCTGGCCGTTGATCGTGGAACTGCCGCCCATGGCACGCCCGCGCCACAGCAGGCGCGGCGCCTGCCGCTCGGTTCGCCTTGCCAAGAGCTTGGGCCAGCGGAAATTGTCATCGCCGATGGCGCGCATCGGGTTCGGGATCTGGATGTGCTCCGGCGTGTCGGCGGTGCGAAAATCCTGCCCGGCCTCGAGCAGCAGCACGCGGTGCAAGGAATCCTCGCTGAGGCGCGCGGCCAGCGTGGCACCGGCGGAGCCGCCGCCGATGATGATCGTGTCGTACTCGGAATCAATCATGCTACGAGGTTGTTCCGATCTTTTCGCGCTTAAACAATTTGCTGAAATGAGCTGAGCGGTCGTCGTAGCTTACGTCGCTCTCCCCTTCCTCCCGATCGAGAACGAACTCAGCTTCGAGGTCGACATGATTGTAGGCGAGAATGCTCATTTCGCCGGGTTCGCGTTCCATATCCCGAAGGAGGAGCTGCGACACATATTCTTCGGTCGTCAAACCCTGCTGTTTAGCGCGGTTGGCGGCTGCCGTCGCGACCGCACGGTCAATATTGATGGTCGCGAGTTCACCCATGTGCTGTACCTCGTCCCAACTCAGCCCAGCGACATATCCAGCGGCGGCGCGACGTTATCCGGCAACGGACAGACATAGGGCGTGCGGGCGGTGCGCTTCTTGAGGTCGGCTTTCGCGGCGGCGATCAGCTCCGGCTCGCCCAGCGCCTGGACGCCGAGCGCGGCCATCGCCTTGGCGGCCTGCACCATGGCCTTGTGGGCATGCGGGCTCTTGCCCTGGGCGACGATCTGCCAGGTGTGAAACGGCGTTCCGATGGCGACCGTGGGGGCATGGACCTGAACGGTCGGGACCACCCAGCTGACATCGCCGACATCGGTCGAGCCGATCTGCGGATTGCGTTTTGCATTTAGCGACACGATGAAATCGGCCAGTGGGCGGTCGGTCGGATCCATGCCGATCGAATGATAGACGGAGGCGATGTCCTTGTCGGTCAAAGTGGCGCGGATCTTCGTGGCGAATTCCTTGTCCGCTTCGTCGAAATGCGGGGGACCAAGTTCTTCCATGATGCGGTGCAGGGTTTGCTCGAGCGGGGTGTTGTCCAGAACATTGGAGACGGCGGAAATGATCCGCATCTCCACACTCGTTTCGGTCATCAGCGCGGCGCCTTGCGCGATCTTGTGCACGCGCCCTACCAACGCGTTCATCCCGGGCAGATCGCGGTCGCGGATCGAATAGCGCACGCGGGCGTGGGCCTGCACCACGTTGGGGGCAATGCCGCCGGTGTCGAGCAGCGCATAATGCACGCGGGCTTCGCTCGGCATGTGCTCGCGCATGTAGTTGACGCCGACATTCATCAGTTCCACCGCATCGAGCGCGCTGCGGCCAAGATGCGGCGAGACCGCGGCATGCGACGCGCGCCCGGTGAAGATGAAATCGGCGCGCGTGTTGGCAAGCGACGGCGTCACCGCGACCTCCCAGAAACTGTTGGGGTGCCAGGTGATGGCGATGTCGGCATCATCGAAGGCGCCCGAGCGCACCATGAAGGTTTTCGCTGCACCACCTTCTTCGGCGGGGCAGCCGTAATAGCGCACGCGGCCCGGAATCTTGCTCGCGGCAAGCCAATCCTTCACGGCGGTAGCGGCGAGCAGTGCCGCCGAGCCCAACAGGTTGTGGCCGCAGCCATGGCCATGGCCGCCGGCCTCGATGGGGCGGTGTTCCGCGACGCCCGCCTCCTGGCTGAGGCCGGGCAGCGCATCATATTCGCCAAGGAAGGCGATGACGGGACCGCCTTCTCCCCATTCGCCCATCAGGGCGGTGGGAATATCGGCGACATTCTCGGTGATGCGGAAACCCTGATGGCGCAGTTCGGCCAGATGTTCGGCGGCAGAGCGCGCCTCGGTGTAGCAGACCTCGGGCATCGCCCAGACCCTGTCGGCCAAATCGATGAAGCGCGGCTTGATGACGTCAATGCCCCGCCAGATGTCGCTGCGATTGTCCATGCTACGGTCCCCAATCGTTGCTTGGATGAAATCGTATCAGCTTCGCCTGACGCGGCCTAGCGCCGGGCGGGTGACCTGCCATGCGGCCGACGCGATGAATATGCGCCTGCAACCTCGCGGCGCGATGCGCCCGAGCTTTGCTGGAAATCTCGCCCACTCATTGAGAGGGCGCAGGGAAGACCGGGTGCGCGCTGCACCCGCGGTCTCGTGTGCGAATAGTGCAAAGAAAGCTGCACACGAGCATACAGGGCAGCGGAGAACACCCGGCCTTCCCTGCGCACTGGCTTTACGGCTTATGCCGTGCTCTCCCCGGAGACGAGTTCTTGGTTGACTCCGTCGCTGCCGTTCGGCTCTCGCCTACCCGACAGCTTGACACCTGCAACGGGTGCCAGGACCACACGGTTTTGCCGTACGCTTGGTCCGCGCCATCGTCTCAGCGCAAACCAGCGTCCACCGCAACCCGCCCAACGTCCGTGACGACGGCCGACGCCCTTCTGACCAGGACGGGATGGCGATAGATGCGCACTGATTTGGGTCGGCCGACAACAGAAATATTTTTGATTTACGGAA
>NZ_JAFCMD010000033.1:0-56094 GCF_018130105.1 Bradyrhizobium sp. AUGA SZCCT0160 | reverse complement strand
AAGGGTTCGACAAGGCTCGCCTTGGCTCCGTTGTCGCGCCAGATGACGTTGCGATGAAGGTTGTTGCCGCCCTCGCCCGAGGTCCATTCATAACCGATGAAAGCACTGAATCGGCCGGGCTCATTGGCTTCGTCGGCGGCCTTGATCGTTTCGCGCCAGGCGCTGCGATAGGCCGGCGTCCCCGGCGTGGGGAATCCCTTGGGCAGTTGGCCCCTGCCGAAGCTGGTGATGATATCAACGGCCGCCTGCGCACCTTTACCGGTACTGATTTCGTCGAACCATTTCCGACCCTGCGGCGTCGCCAACAGGACTGGGTCGCCCCCCATCAATTGCGGGAAAAAGCCCATGCCGTCCGAATGATCCGCGACCACCATGAAATCCAGCGGTCGCGAAAGTTTGGCGCGTTGACCGCTTGAAGCAATTACTTCCTCGCCCTTGGCAAAGCGGTAAGCGTCCTTTGGACCCAGGCGCGCGCCGAACGCGCCCGCGTCCATCGAGTACGAGGTGTGTGTGTGCGTATCGCCGAAGTAGGGCCGCGACGGAAAATTGCGCCCGGCATAGGGTGAATAAGGCGGCTTCGTCGGAAACACCTTATCGGCAGTCTCTTTGCTGAACGTGCCGATGTCCGTCGTCACATCCTCCGCGGCCACCGTGGTTGCAAACATGCTTGCGGCACAAATGGCGGCAAGTGTGGCTGCGGAAATCGAAGGCAAACGGATCATCATAGGTGCCCCTAAGAATTGGCTTTAATAAATTTCGAGCTATCGCGATGTTAGGCCTTCCCGAAACCGCTGGGAAGCGCGCAGAGCTCTATATGGTCAGGCATGCTACCGTTTCCGGAGTTGCCGTAACCGGCGCCTCCGTCCGAGAACGCCATATGGTCCATTACTTGGTAGCGATCCGGCGGGTGGGGGCCACAGTGCTGGTGGGCGCCATCGGCGAGATCGAGAATGTCAGCCAGGTATTCCAACCTGATGGCCGGTTGGCGGCTTCAAACTCGCCGTAACCTTTCAGGTTAAGATAACCCTGCATGTCGCCTACCGGAAACAGGAACCCGATCTGCGGCCCGATTCCCAGAACACGCGACCGGAAGCCGCCCAGGATCGGATGGGCGCCGAAGTCGTCCGTGATCTGTTGATATCCATACCCCACAAGACCTACGAACACCTGCTTCGACAGAAACTTCGAAGCACCCCAATCGATGTGGAAATCGATGCCGTTCTGGTAATTCGTATCCTTGTTCTTGAAATTATAGGTAAAACCCGCGACCGCCGAGAATTCATGCCCCGTTGCTGGATTGAAGTAGGTGTAGCCGCCGCCGCCATCGATGGCGGCGTGACCGATGCCGAGATTGGCAAGGCGGCTGGAATCGTAGGCGCCGACGGGGATGTCGCCCGTTACATAGGTCATGAAGTTGTGCACGCCGGCGTTCCACTTCAACGTCGCCTGCGGATAGAGGTCACCGACGGAAGTGATCGAATCTCCTAGGAAGCCAGTTCGAGTCGCGAAAAGGGGTCCGACCGCCGCCGTCAGCGTCCCATCGATGCTGGCGCTCGACCGCCCGAACAAGCCAGTTACGCCAATGGCCAACTGTCCGCCCAAAACAGGCGTTCCGAAGGTGTAAGTGGGATTGAGCAGAATGAGGTCGGCCTGCGCCTTCAGGTTCACATTCAGATCGACATTGACCGTCGCCGGGATTCTGCCGATCTGAATTTCTCTTGCAGCCGCCGCAGCGCCCGACGCCCCGACAGTGGTGTGATAATACACCTCCGCCATCGACCAGCCGGGCACGGTCGGCGCTGCTGCGAGGCTGCCGAAGCGGCCGGGGACCCAGTACGATACCCCGGCTTGATCGGCATGAACCGGCCCGGACAGCGTGCCGACCGTCAGCGCGGCGGCGCCGAGACCGGCATGCATGAGCCAGCGACCTGTCCTTAGCTGGGATTTCCCATGTGCCATGTCGCATCCCCCGCAGCGAGTTATGTCTGGACATGGATTGAATGCCTGACCGCATGTCAGTGCAATGCAAAAACGGATTGGCGGAAACGTCGCGCTTTGATGTTGCTCGAAAGCCACTTAGTGAAGACCGATTGAGCCAGGCCCTCTGGCATTGCACCATTGAGGCCGTGCAGATTGGCGGCAAACCGCGGTCCGCAAGCATCGCGCTGACCCAGCTATGAAGCACCATTTGCTATTTGGTCTCCTTCGACGCAAACTCGGCCAAGGCGAAAGGTAACTCAAGACCGCTAAGAAGTTTAATCTATTCCTGCGGGCTTATTGATCTTGCGAGGCCCATGTACGCGGATCGCGACAGTTATATCGATCTTCTAAAGCCAACTCTGCGCTCAGTTAGCAACGCGTTGCCGAAAAGTCTTCGAAGTCTTTAGGGCTTGCGAACCCGAGAAGGGCATTAAGAAAAAGCAGTGACCGAGAAAGGCTCCGGCTAAATCAGTCGGCGAAACAGAGGAGGTCAGGATGAAGATTCGGTTCGCATTATCGGCGCTACTGAGCACTGGGTTCATGGCCGCAGGCAGTGTACCGGCCAGTGCCGTAGTGTACTGCCAATACGTTTCGTATCCGGCTGGATGCATCGTGAGGCCCGGCGTCGTGCTGCGGCCGCGACCTGTCGCGCGAGCGGTGGTAACTCCCGGCCTCGGTGCCCCTGGTGTCGGAGTGCGGGCAGGAACGCCGATGAATCGTGGCGGTCCGGTAAATCGAGTCGGCAGGCGCTGATATTCCCGAAGAGTCATGCGTTGATGCATCCGGGCGAATACCTGCAAGACTGCATGTTCGTCGTTGGCCGAAGCTGACGGACGTAATGGCCCGCCTTTGTCCATGTTGTGCAAGCGAAGTATCTGCGCTGCCGTTTGCTTTCGCCTACTGCAGCGACGGTGTTGACCGATAGCCTTCACCTCACAGGGCTGATTGTGAGGCGCCTGACCGGGCTACGGCTTTGCGGAGGGAACATGATTGCAAAAGCAAGACGAGTGGCCCTGCTGCTGATAACGATCTTGGCTGTAACGCTTTTCGGTTCCTTAGCATTGGCGCAGACCGCACGCCCTGGAGCAGAAGCAACGGATGTGCAAGCGGCCGGCAAGATCGATTGGCGGGAGCAGTACGCCTACACGCTGGGTGTACAGGCCTATATCTTCGGCTTTCCTTACGTATATCTACCAAGCCTGCGGGCGGATTGGGTCACCCGGCCCAAGTCCTCTAGCGAATTACCGCTGTATGCACCCATCAATCATTTCAGCCATGTGAGAGCGCTGGCAGATGCGTCCTATCGGGGCGGCGGTTCGCCCAATCAGGACACGCTTTATTCGACGGCCTGGCTCGACGTCGGAAAGGAGCCGCTGATCCTTTCACATCCGGACATGGGCGACCGCTACTTCGCATTTGAATTGGCGGGCGTGGACTCGGACAATTTTGCCTACGTTGGCAAACGCACCACGGGCGGCAGGGCTGGAAGCTTCGCCATCGTCGGCCCCGGCTGGAAGGGCGAACTGCCGGAGGGGGTTAACGCATTGGCTCCGTCGCTGACACCGACCGTGCTGATCTTCGCACGGACGCTGATCGACGGCCCGGCCGATGCGAAGACGGTCAATGCGCTGCAGGATCAGTACTCCCTGATTCCGCTCAGCCTATGGGGAAAGAAGGACGCCATGCTGCCGGCGAGCCGCGACGTCTGGCAACCCTTCGATCCGAAAACCGATCCACGCGCCGAGTGGCGGACCATGAACCGCGCGATGACCGAGAATCCGCCCGAAGCGCGCCTGGACAAGTTGGTCGGACTGTTCGCAAGGATTGGCGTCGGTCCCGGGCAGGACATCGATCAAATGGACGACGCGACCAAGCGCGGACTCACACGCGCCGCAGTCGATGGCCGACGATTAATCAAAGCCGCCATCGATTCGGGCCAACTCGGCAGGCAGGTCAATAACTGGAACATTCCGCCTCGCACTTTAGGGCGCGCCGGGCTCGTGGACGATTTTCTGCTGCGTGCCTCGATACAGGCGATGGGCGGCATCCTCTCCAATGAGCTGGAGGAAACCGTTTACTACAACACGACGAAGGACGGCGCAGGACATACCTTCGATAGCGGGAAGAACTACACGATCCGGTTCGCCCCCGGCCAACTGCCGAAGGTCAACGCCTTCTGGTCGCTCACGATGTATGACCAGACCTTCAACTTCACGGACAACCCACTCAATCGCTATTCAATAGGCGATCGCACCAAAGGCTTGAAGAAGGACGCCGACGGCGGCTTGACCCTCTACATCCAGCGCACCTCACCGGGAAAGGACAAGGAGTCCAACTGGCTGCCGAGCACACAGAACGGCGCATTTTTTCTGATCCTGCGGACCTACATGCCCGGCGCCGAGATCATCGAGCAGAAGTGGGCGCCTCCTCCTGTCGTCGCGACGGCGCGGGAGACAAAGTAGTTTTCGATGGGAAGCGGTCGACTTAGCCCGCAGTACTCTCCGGGGTTTCTTCCGTTTCTGACTGAGTGCCATCACGAAGGGAGAGAATAAATGAAAATCCCGGCGCGGACAATTCTGATAGTCGTGGCGATGATCAGTCTAAAGTCGGTATCTCCTGCACAGGTGCCCAGCCTCTCGATGACCCCAGAGCAGTTGCAGGAGCTTGAGAAGAAGGGGTTTCAGGCAGACCCGAAGATCTTGCAGGATATCGCCACGGCCGGCCGACCACTCGGACGCTGGAAGGAAGGGCTCATGTTTGACGGCATCGCACCGATGCCGTGGCTGAAGAGCGCTGCCAACTGGACCCCCGGCACGGAAGAGGTGCAGCCGGAAGAAATCCGCGTGACCTTCATGGGGAGTTCGCCCTTGCCACGACCGGGCCAAATGGGCACGTCGATCTATGTCGAGCTAGGCAATGGCGACCGCTTCATCTTCGATTTTGGCCCCGGCTCCATCGCCAACTATTTGGCCTCCCGCGTACCTCTGAACCAGATCAACGACATCTTCATCACCCATCTGCATTGGGATCATTTCGCTTCCGTGCCGTATGCCTTCGTGTTTGGCGCCTGGGGTGGCCGCTGGCACGAAACCTTCCGGATCAATGGCCCCTCCGGACGGACTCCGAAACACGGCATCAATCATATGGTGTATCATATGAAGGAGATGTTGTTTTGGCACATGGAGAACTTCAGTGCCGGTAGCCCGATTGGCAAAGGCTATGACATCGAAGTCAACGAATTTGACTACAAGAATGACGGCGGCGTGGCCTACGAAAAGAACGGTGTAAGGATCACCCACTGGCAGCAATCCCATGGGAGCGATGGCGCCTCGGCGTATCGTCTTGATTGGAACGGCATGTGTGTCGCGTTCACCGGAGACGGTCGCCCCAATTCGCTGACAATAACGTACGCCAAGGGTTGCGACCTGCTGATCACCGAGATTCAGCCGGAGACGGTGGCCATCAGCTCTTCGGTGTCAGGCACCATGCCCCTGACTTCGCGCACTACCATTGATGGCTGGCATAATCCCGCCTACGCCGCTGGGTACCTCTACAATGAAGTGAAGCCGCGCCTCGCGATGGCAACTCACGTATCTTACGACGAGTACGTGATGCCGGAACTCGTGGCAGAAGTGCGCCACCATTGGAAGGGTCCGTTCCAGTTTGGTGCGCCGGACATGGTAGTCGTGAACATGACCAAGGACAAAATCTGGGTACGGGATGGCGTAGTGCCCAAGTATCCAAACATGGCGCCGCCCCAGTTCGACGTCTCGACATCGGGCGGGCTGATCATGCCGCTGCCGCCAACAACGCGCCGTGAGGTACAGTCGCAATCCATTCGTGACGCGGAAATCTCCCCGCAGAAATACTATCCGGAAGGCTATCATCCCCAGCTGATGCCCTGGTGGCCATCCGACAAGCCGATCTTTCTTCCCGAGGCGCTTGTGCCGGAGCAGATGAAGAAAAGGCCGAAGTAAGCATGCATGCTTTCGCTGATGAGCTAATCGAATAGGTCGGTAGCTTGTTACGGCACTTCTCGAACATGGCTAATCAGGGCGGGCGATGGCCGCTTCTGAGTGAAAAGCAGACTCGTTATTATTCGATTTGCGACTGGCCGCTCATGACGGATTGTGTTGAAAAACTCGACTGTTGAAGCCGAAGGAGATCGCTGATTCATTTCCCCTTGGTGGGTGGAGACTTGAATCGATGATGGGTCCTGGGCTGGTCGATCAGGCGGCACTGTTTTACGAGTTCTCGCTTGAGCGACATGTTCCGGCCGCTCACTTGCTGAGGGCAATCGACCGGTTCGTCGATTTGTCAGAGGTTCGGGGCCATCTTGCGCCATTTTATAGCTCGACCGGCCGGCCTTCGATTGATCCCGAACTGCTCGTCCGGATGCTGCTGGTCGGCTACTGTTATGGCATTCGCTCCGAACGGCGGTTGTGCGAGGAGGTGCACCTGAACCTCGCCTACCGCTGGTTCTGCCGGCTCGGCCTCGATGGCGAGGTGCCGGACCATTCGACCTTCTCCAAGAATAGGCATGGCCGCTTCCGCGATTGCGATCTGCTGCGCAAGCTGTTCGAGACCGTGGTCCGACGCTGCATGGCAGAAGGGCTGGTTGATGGGACGGCCTTTGCTGTCGACGCCAGCCTGATTGCTGCCGATGCCAACAAGCAGCGCTCTTCTGCCGGGTCTGATGATGTCGACTGGGAGGCCGTCGCCAGGACGCGCCGATCCGTCCGGGAATATCTCGATACCCTGGATGAGGCTGCCTGGGGCGCAGCCAGCGAGACGGTACCGAAGTTCATCTCTAGGTCGGATCCGGCTGCCCAATGGACCGGCGCTCACAAAGGGCATGCCTTCTTTGCCTACGCCGACAACTACCTGATCGACCTAAAGGCGGCGATTATTGTCGATGTCGAGGCGACGCGAGCTATCCGGCAGGCGGAGGTCGGTGCGGCCCGCACAATGATTGAGCGCACCGAAAATTGCCTCGGGCTGTGTCCCGAGCGCCTGGCCGCCGACAGTGCTTACGGCTCAGCCGAGATGCTGGGGTGGCTGGTCAACGAGCGCGCGATCGAGCCGCACATTCCGGTGTTCGACAAGTCGGCCCGCGACGATGGGACGTTCTCGCGTGGAGACTTCGCCTACAATCAGGAAGCCGATATCTACGTCTGTCCAGGCGGCAACGCGCTGACCTCAACCGGAACTCTGGTGAACGATGGGGCAACACTGCTCTATCGCGCCAGCAAATATGACTGCGACGCCTGCGAGCTTAAGTCTCGTTGCTGTCCGAAGATGCCCGCCCGCAAGGTCCCACGTTCAATCTACGAGAACGCCCGAGACGTCGCGCGCGATATCGCCAAGACTGAGGCCTACGTGACGTCGCGGCGTCAACGTAAGAAGATCGAGATGCTGTTTGCACATCTCAAGCGCATCCTGCGCCTCGACCGACTCAGGCTGAGAGGTCCATTTGGCGCTCAAGACGAGTTCCTCCTCGCTGCCACCGCCCAGAACCTCCGAAAGCTGGCAAAGTTGATCCCGCTGCCTGCCCCAATGCCGACCTGACAGCAAACAAACTCACGCGCGCTCTGATTCCTTGCAACATCCCAAATCGTTTGGGTCGCCGACTTCTTCAACACAATCGACGCGAAGCGGACGTTCGACGAAAAGTCCTAAGGCAGTCCTGCCAGAAACGGTAGCTATTTGGCGGTAGTGGGCCCGACGAGCAGGCTCGCTTTTGATTTATCGATTCCGGAACATGAGCACTCGTTCGCAAAGTGGTCAGGAGCCCGGCACACCACCGTTCCAAGCTAGGGGTGCGCCTGACTCGTCCGCCAAGCCCGTCATTGGTAGATAGGAAAGGCCCAGCGCCGCGTGAAAGTGCTTATGATTCTTCGTCAGATGGAGACGGTCGCGGCGGTAATAAGGTGCCGTGCCGGGTCGAGAGCGGCGAAATCCTGTGCATATTCAGCCGGCGGGTCATTCGAAACTCGGGTAGCCTAGGGAGCTACCGCGTCATGAGGTCTTATGCCGCCGAACCGCAATGTGCTGACCAATTTAATGGGCAGACGACGGACGGCACCTACCAGCGGTCGCGGATGTTTTTCTACCAAATCGCCGGGTCTTTTTGCATATTGGTATTGCAATTTAGCACTTCGAGGAGGGCGACAGTTTGAACCAGCGGCTGCTCCGTTCCCGAAGCAGGGCTGCGCCGAATCCACACGGCGTGCGCCGAGCTGGAGCGGACCACTCAGGCCCCGATGCCGCTATTGAGATGGCCCGCATCTTGGACGAGCCACCGGTACTGGTGCCCGAGGTTTTGCACGGCGATACGCGTCTGACCTCGAAATGGGCGCATGGCGGGTTGCAAGAAGATTACATGCGGGGCGTTGCTGGGCACGTCGCCGTCGGCTGCTACGAAGGACAGCACGAGATATCCTGGCGGATTGAAAACAAGCGTTTGACTTCCAGAACCAACGCGAAAGCTTTCACTCTCATTCCGAAAGGCGTTGACGGCTACTGGAATATTGCTGGCCCGGTGGTCGTCTCGCACGTCTATCTCACTCAGGAACGCCTCCAGGCATGCGCCGACGAGATTGCGAATGGGGGACGTGTCGAAATTCTTCCGCGTGTCGCTTTTGCCGATCCAGCGGCGGCGGGGCTGCTTGAAATTCTGAGTCACGAGGCGACGCGGGACAGTGCATCGTCCCGTCTGTTCGTGGAGCAGGCGATCGACCTTCTCTGCGCGCGGCTGATCCGGGAGCATTCATCATTTGGCGGCCTGCCTGCTCCCGTCAGAAAGGGGGGCCTTGCTGACTGGCAGGTGCGGCGTGTTACGACGTACATGCGCGAGAATCTCGAACAGCATATCGGGCTCAATGAACTCGCCGCTCTCGTCGGCCTAAGCCGCTTTCACTTCTGCACGGCTTTTCGGCAGTCGACCGGCCATACCCCGCATGCATGGTTGACCGCGCAACGCATGTGCCGCGCCCGCGAGCTTCTCACCCATTCAGATCTGAGTATCACGCAGGTCGCGCTTGCAGTCGGTTACGAGACGCCATCAGCCTTCACGGCGGCTTTCCGTACGATTGTCGGAGTGACCCCCTCGGGGTTCCGACGCTCTCTGTAGTGCCGGTGCAATTCATCGCAACACCGCGATAGTCGCCGCAAAATCCGAACGGTACGTGCCGTCGCACAATGCTTAACTCACGATGCTCATCTGAGGCGAAGGCTGGCTGCGCTTGATACGGCAGCGCGCAGCACCATCCGATCCGCTTCCGAGCGTCGAATTGTGGGCCATCCTGTCGCAATCAGAGAACGATCATCACCTCATAAACAGGCGAGCAGACGACCATGAAAAGCGAGAAGCCATTCAGCGACGATGCCGTCCAGATCGAACAAAACTGTGGCGGATTATCGCGGCGTGCGATCCTGCTTACGGTCGGAGGCGTGGCCGCTCTCGCGGCCGCACCGACCGCACAATCCATATCTGAACGGCCTCCCACCGCATCCACGGGAAGGGTCCGCCTGGTCGTCAACGGAAAGCCGCATGAGCTTGACCTGGATCCCCGCCGTTCACTGCTCGATGTGCTACGCGAAACGCTCGACCTCACCGGCACGAAGAAAGGCTGCAACCAGGGCGCCTGCGGCGCCTGCACGGTGCTTCTGAACGACAGGCGGGTCGTCTCCTGCCTGACATTGGCGGCGATGCATGACGGGGCTCAGATCAGGACGATCGAGGGCCTTGAAGCGAATGGCGAGCTTCATCCGCTTCAGACTGCATTTGTCGAGCACGATGGTTTGCAGTGCGGCTTCTGCACCCCTGGACAGATCATGTCGGGAATAGGCTGCATCGCGGAAGGTCATGCGGGGACGCCGGATGAAATCAGGTTCTGGATGAGCGGCAATATCTGCCGTTGCGGGGCCTACCCGGGGATCGTCGCCGCGGTCGCAGACGCTGCCAAAAGGGCCTGACCATGCTTCCATTCACGATCGAGAAGGCTACCTCCATCCAAGGCGCTATCGCCGCCGCGTCGTCCGGCCGGCGTTTTATCGCCGGCGGTACGACGTTGATTGACCTGATGCGGGAAGAGGTGGAGCGGCCGGAACACCTCGTCGACATCAACACGCTCCCGCTGTCCGACATTCGCATCGAGGGCTCCGATCTCGTGATCGGCGCGCTCGCCCGCATGGCCGATGTCGCAGCTCATCCCGATGTACAACGCCTGCATCCACTCGTCGCGGAAAGCCTGATTGAGGGCGCCTCGCCGCAGTTGCGCAACATGGCTTCGATCGGCGGCAACCTGCTCCAGCGTGCGCGCTGCCCCTATTTCCGGATGCTCGATGCATCCTGCAACAAACGCAGCCCAGGCTCCGGTTGCGCCGCCATCAATGGCCTCAATGCCGGCCACGCCATTTTCGGTACCAGCAATCATTGCGTCGCAACCCATCCTTCGGACATCGCCGTGGTGCTGGTCGCCCTCGAAGCTACGATGCAGGTGAGGGGACCGCGGGGCGAGCGTTCCTTTCCAGTCGAGGAGTTGTTTCGTTTGCCGGGCGATACGCCCCATCTCGAACACACCCTGCTGCCTGGCGAACTCATCCTCACGGTGCGGGTCCCTGGTAGCCCATACAGCCGGCGGGCGCGCTATCTCAAGGTGCGCGACCGTGCCTCCTATGAGTTCGCGCTGGTGTCCGCGGCCGCCGCACTCGACGTTGGTGGGGGAGTAATCCGCCAGGCGCGGCTCGCTGTAGGCGGTGTGGGCACGCGGCCGTGGCGCCTGGGCGCGGTGGAGAAAGCGCTGATCGGCAAGACGCCGGATCGCAAAGTGTTCGAAACGGCCGCCCGGTTGGCAATCGAAGGAGCCCGTCCCCTGTCGGGCAATCATTACAAGCTCGAACTCCTGCCCCGAACCATTGTCCGCGCTCTTGAAATGACGGGAGAAGCCGCATGACAACGAACGTGATCGGGAAGCCGCTGCCGCGCGTGGATGGTCGCGCCAAGGTCACGGGCGTCGCGCGATATGCCGCCGACTTCAACCAACCCGGCCAGGCCTGCGCCGTGATCGTCGGTGCCACGGTCGGTCTCGGCCGCGTGACCGGCATCGACACGGGGCCGGTTGAGAAGATGCCGGGCGTCATTGCAGTCATCACGCATCGCAATGCGCCACGCCTGCCATATGCACCCCATAAGAGCTACATCGATCCGGCCACGGGGGAGCGGCTGCATGTGTTGCAGGATGACCACGTGCGCTTCTATGGACAACCGGTAGCGGTCGTCGTCGCCGACACGATCGAGCAGGCGGAGCGTGGCGCTGCCGCGCTACATATCTCATACACACCCGAGCGGCCGATCATTGATCCTGCCGATGCACAAGCCCTGCCAGTCGTTCCGGAAGCCGGGAAGCAGCCAGATGCAAGGCTGCCGGCCGACACCGCGCGCGGCAGTGCCGACAGCGCTCTCGCGGACGCGCCAATGAGGGTCGACGAGATCTACGAAATCGCCCGCGAGAACCACAATCCAATGGAGCCACATGCCACCGTCGCGGCCTGGAATGGCAATCGGCTGACGCTGTGGAGCAAGAGCCAGTTCGTCGTCAACGAACAGGCCGAGGTCGCGGCCGTCTTCGGCCTGCCGTCCGAAAACGTACAGGTCATCTGTCCGTTTATCGGAGGCGCCTTCGGCACGACGCTCAGGACGTGGCCGCACGTGACGCTTGCAGCCATGGCAGCGCGGCAAGTGGCGCGCCCCGTCAAGCTCGTGCTCACGCGCAAGCAGATGTTCTTCATGACGGGCCATCGCCCCCGCACCTTGCAGCGGATGGCCCTCGGAGCCACAGTGGATGGCAAGCTCACCTGCATTGTTCATGAAGGCACCGGAGAGACGAGCCGCTACGAAGAGTTCATGGAGGCTCTGACGTCAGTCACGACCTTCCTGTACTCCACGCCGAACGTGCGGACCCGCTACCGGCTGCTGCCACTCGATATCGGCACCCCCAACCATATGCGCGGTCCTGGCGAGGCCAGCGGTGTATTCGCGCTCGAATGTGCCGTGGATGAATTGTCGTACAAGCTCGGGATGGATCCGATAGACCTGCGGCGCCGCAACGAGCCGGCGATCGATGAGGGCGAGAACAGGCCCTTCTCCAGCCGATCCCTCATGAAGTGCTATGACCTCGCCGCCGAACGTTTCGGCTGGTCGCGACGGTCACCCGAGCCACGTTCGATGCGCGACGGCCGGCTGCTGGTCGGCATGGGTGTCGCATCGGCGAGCTATCCGGCCTTCCACGCGCCGGCGAGTGCGCGGGCGCGGCTGCTCGCGGACGGCACGGCCGAAGTTGAAGTGGCGGCAAGCGACATGGGCCCCGGCACCTACACGTCCATGACGCAGGTTGCTGCCGAGACGCTAGGACTGCCTGTTGAACGGGTATGCTTCAGCCTGGGACGATCTGACTATCCGCCCGCTCCCTCCCATGGTGGCTCATGGACGATGGCCTCGGTCGGCTCTGCGGTCCGTGCCGCCTGCCTTGCGGTGCAAAAGGAAGCCGGAAAGCACCCCCAAAGCGGCCGACCCATCGAGGCAATCGCTTCGTCTCAACGCGATCCCGATGCCGCGGCCCGATTTTCGATGCACGCCTTTGGAGCCGTATTTGCGGAGGTGGCTGTGGATCCGGACGTCGGCACAATCCGGCTGCGCCGTGCTGTCGGCGCCTATGGTATTGGGCGCGTCGTTAATCCGCGACTGGCGAGGAGCCAATGCATTGGCGGCATGGTCGGCGGTATGGGCATGGCGCTGATGGAGCGCACGGTCCTCGATTCGCGCGACGGACGCCCGGTCAACGCCCACATGGCCGATTACCTCTTGCCCGTGAATCTCGACATTCCGCAACTCGAAGCGCACTTTGTCGAGGAGCTGGATCCACACGTCAATGCGCTTGGCGTCAAAGGCCTCGGAGAGATCGCGCTCGTCGGCATGGCTCCCGCCATCGCCAACGCCATCTTCCACGCGACCGGCAAACGTGTGCGCGCTTCGCCGATCCGAATCGAGGATGTATTGACCGTGTAGCTCCGATTCACGGTCTCGTGCCGCCCTCTCGCCGTAAAGCGTGGCGATCCCTTGATGTCCGCTAAGGTCAAAAGCGCTGTTGTCCGAATGCCCGCTGTTGGCGGATACTGTTGAAAAAGTCCTTTTGGGACGGCGGACGAAATTTTCTAGAGCCGCTCATGCGTTTCGTGCGCAACGACGTGAGGGACCTCGTCGCATCTCAGAAAAACGACCACGGCCGTTCGTACCAGCGCTACGGCCCATCCCAACTGTGGCGTTGTCCAAAAGTCAGCATTTGCGAGATTTTTGAGGTCATTTGATTTTCGACTTTTTCAACAATATCGGCGCAAAGCAGCCGCTGAGATGTGTGAAGCTTGATCTAGCTAACTCTCGATGGCTGGCCCCAGCTCAAACTTCCCCATGAATGGGTTGGATAGATTGTTCAATCTCTTCAATCAGTTGGAAGGCGGCGTGAGCACGACGTGTGCACCGACCGATCAAGGAAAATCTGCCGGCGACGAACGTCGGCTGAACTGAACGCGCTGTGTGCGAGCGGGAGTGGATGCCTTGGGAGGGACGATCGCATCCTGCAAGCGGCGAATTTGCAACGTCAATGTCGAGGGCTCAGTTCGCGGAATGATGAACCCTGGAATAGGAAACCCGAGGAGCCCGTCCACAGCGGGCATCTAGAGTGAACCGGCAGCGAGACTGTCCGGCAAATCCGCGTTTAGATCCAATTGTTGGGCAAGCGGGACCTCCGTCGATGCCAAGCAGAGGTCCTCTGCTCAGCCTGACAAACGTGATCCGCCGGTACGGCATGAAGCCAGCAGCGCCGGGGCAGCGCGAATCGGGGGTGTCTCCAAAGCAGTGCATCGCTCACGGTCATTTGTCGCGACGGTCCTCACGCACATGTGTCCGGCAAAGCCGCAAAACAGCGATTGAAGTACGATCGTAATGTAATATTATCATCGTAATGGCATTGAGCTGGGTCGCTGTTCAGCGACAGCGGAGTGCCGCAATCAGCTCCTTTGCGAGGATTTCATGTACCCCACGAGCGTCACTCAGATTGCATTGCAAGAAACCACAGATCTCACCTCGCTTGGGCTCGGAGACGCTGCAGCAGCCGTTCGGAACGGCGATATCACTTCAGAGTCCTACACCGCGGCGCTTTTGCAGCACGCCCGAGCGCTTGCCGAACTCAATGCCTTCACGACTATCAACGAGGATGCCGTGCTCGAGGCCGCGAGGGATGCCGACAAAGCGCATGCGGCCGGCTTGGCGGCACCGCTCCTCGGTGTCCCACTGGGGGTCAAAGACAGCTATCTGACAAAAGGGCTGCCAACGAGCCTGGGCCTCGATAGCTTGGCTCACTTCATTCCACGGGAAGACGCCGATGCCGTCCGTGCAATCAAGGAAGCGGGCGCCATCGTCTTCGGCAAGAACAATCTGGTGGAGATGTCCTACGGACTGACCGGCCACAATGAGCGCTACGGTCAAGTGAAGAATCCGCACGCCCGCGATCGCGTAACAGGCGGCTCCTCAAGCGGCTCCGCCGCATCCGTCGCAGCCGGAATCGTACCCGCCTCCTTGGGTGGGGATACAGTCGGCTCGATCCGGGTGCCCGCATCGTTTTGTGGCGTCGTAGGATTCAAGCCAACCACCGGGCGTTGGCCGCGCACCGGCGTTGCACCGATCTCCCACACGCTTGACACGACGGGCGCATTCGCCCGAAGCGTCCAGGACTGCATTCTGGTGGATCAGGTCGTGACTGGTGAACAGGCAGCAGAGTCTTTCGCCCGCGGCTACGGCCTGAAGGGAGCCCGACTGGCCTTCGCGCCGCGCCAGTTCCTGGATCTGCTAGACTCGGAAGTCGAGATCCGCTTCCGCGAGGTGGTTCGGCGGCTGCAAGACGCGGGCGCCGAGATCGTGGAGGTAGACCTCGGCGACGATTTCAATGCCCTCATTCAAACCTCGACATGGGGCATCTTCGCTTATGAGACGATGGGCGCGATTTCCGGATTCCTTCGCCGCCACGACATTCCGACCACGTTCGAGGCGATCTACGAGAGCCTCAAGCCTCAGCTTCGCCAAACGTGGGGGCACATCGTACTGCCTGGCGGTGCAGCCGCTACCTCGGCTGAGGACTATCAGACGGCGCTGAACGTGAGCCGACCGGAAATCCAGCGCCGCCTCAACAGGGCGTTCGTCTCACATGGAGCGCTGGCTATTCTGCAACCGACCACGCCCTGCACGGCGCCATTGATCGAGGAGCAGACGACGCTCCATATCGCGGGGCAGGAGGTCAGCTACCTCGCTTTGGCGAACCACACCGTGTCAGCGAGCAGTGTCGGACTACCGGGTATCAGCCTTCCTGCTGGCTTGTCTCGCGCCGGGCTGCCTATTGGCCTTGAGCTGGACGCCCCCTTAGCAAAGGATCGGATCCTTTTGAACATTTCGCGCCGGATCGAAGCTGTCTTGCGCACCTAACTTCGAGCAACTGCGACGTAACGGCACAAGCAACGAGAGAACGATGCGTTTCGAGAAGGGTCATAAGGAGGCGACACGACGGCATATAGTCGATGTCGCCTCGAAATGCTTCCGCCGGCACGGCATCTCGGCCGCTGGAATCGGCGGGATCATGGGCGAGGCCGGCCTGACAAAAGGGGCATTCTCTCCCCACTTTGAGTCAAAGGAGGCGCTGGTTCGGGAGGCGCTGGCGAGCGCGCTCGCGGAGCAGCAACATCGCCTCGACAATGGCAAGCGGAGCGGCCTCGACCTCGAAGGCGTGATTCGGGGCTACCTGAGCTGCGCCCATATCGAAAGCCAGGCTGAGGGCTGTCCCTCGGCGTCGTTGCTTCCGGAAATCGCCCGCCAGCCCTTGCCGACCCGACAGACCTACGAGCAGGGGTTACAAAGCTTCGTATCTACGCTGGCCGCGCTGCTTCCGGACAGCGGCTTTGCAACGAGCCGCCGACACGCGACGGCCATCTTCGGCCTTATTGTGGGAACCCTCCAGCTCGCACGGGCCGTGCCCGACGTCGCCGAGGCGGAGCAGATTCTGGAAGGCGGCGTCGAGGCTGCGTTGCAATTGGCAAAAACTCCATCTTGCTGATTTGGGAAGGCCGAGAGGCCCAACGTGGGCGTCCTTGTTGGACGCTCTGACCAGCGTCCGTTGCTGATGCCGTCCGCGTTTCGTCCACCGGCACGAGAGTGTCAGCGAGTGTGCGTCGTTCGAGGCTCCCTGAGGATGCAACCAATCTTGATGATTGATCTGGACAATACGAAGTCAGCCTTTCAAGCGAATGGCATCGATACCGTCGGTCAGGTGGTGATCCGCCGCCAGGCTTCTCGACCTCTCTCGAAACGCAGTTCCTTCGCCGATCCCAGCCTACTGCCTCGCTTACATGACAGCCGCCTTGACCACCGCTTGCACGTCGCTATCCAGCTGCTGCGCGATGGCATCGCCCTCGCGGGCAGGTAGTGTTGCGCAGCGCGTCGAGCTGGGTAGGGACCACCGGCCTTGGACCAAGCCGCACAGATAAAGACCTCACAGGTGCGTTAAATGATCAGGTGTTCGAGAAGAAGAGATGACGATCACCATATTATGAGTTCAAGATCACTAGCTATCCAGTGATAATCGCCGCTAGCGATTGAAACAGAGTCAAATCACATCAACTCCACAGCCGCGAGCCGTTGTCCGTGCTGGGCCACCAGTGAGAGCTGTCTGATAAGGAAGAATAAAGGAATGATAACCGATACGAAAGTCGTCACTGTCGACGGTGCAAAGATCGCCTATCGAGTGCAAGGGAGGGGTCCCGCCATTGTGATGGTAAACGGCACGGCCGCGTTGGATGTTCACTGGGGTCCTGTGATCCCGGCGCTGGCCAACCAAAGGACGGTGATTAGCCTCGATTATTCCGGTTCAGGCGACACGATTGATGATGGAGGCAAACTGACATTACGTAAGCTCGCAAACCAAATTGTTGGCGTAGCCAAAGCGGCGGTTTGAACCACTTCGACCTGGTTGGGCACTCTCTCGGGGCCGCAGTCGCCGTCGAAGTTGCCGCTACGAATCCGCACCTTGTTCGCTCGATGGTCACACACCTTTCCCGCCGTTCTGAACCCTTTGGCCGATCAAGCCTTTTCCAGGCGGCTCATTTTTCCCCAAGTACGCATAGCTCTGGTTTGAAACTAAGGGGTACGCCCTTAGCCCTCGGCATTTGCCACCCCGCTAAGTCGATTAGCGGAGGAGCAGCCAGATGGACGGTCTAACGCCGGTTGCGCCGACAAAAAGTACCCGCTCGGCTTGGGCCAATGGCCCTGCTGGCCGGCCGGCGATGCCCGTTCTCGCGGGCAACCGGAAGCGCTTGGCAGAGGCTCAATCCGACGCGATTGGGCACTTTTGGGACTTGGCGCTATGTCCGCGTTGAGTCCGTAATGCTTTGGCAAGGCGGACACTGGCGGCCTATCCATTGAGATCCACAAGATACACAACGTTAGTGTCACTTGATGGTTTGGTCGATTGCGTTGCTCGCCGATAAAGAGCTGCTTCTTCCGCGGTAGCCAACCTGACCTTCATCGTGGCCGTGGCGTCGCACAACGGCGTCCCATGAGACGTGATTTTGCTCAACTTTGTGCGTAACCTGTCGTGTTCGCGGAGACGTTCCGCGTCCGCGTGCCTCTTAGCCTGCCACGCAAGCGTGGGCCTGTCGTTGATCTTCGTGAATATCGAGAATGTGAAGCGGTGGTCCGTTTGATCTCCGCCTTCCATTTATACCTCAGATCAATCCATCAGCAGATCATAGTCCCGCGGGCAGGCGCGCCTGGGTCATTGTGGCGCCCGCAGAGGTGGATGTGCACGGACGTCGAATCCCTCGGCATCTTGCATCGGGGGCATGGGTCTCAGCAAAGCGGAACCTGCCTTGACTGTGTGGTCGATGGTAGTGACGGATCGGCTCCATCGCGGTTATTACGCTCAGGGACAGATCGGGAACCATCGGCTTCAGCCTCAGGGCTTGCATCTTTTATTCGACGAGGTGCGGCACTTTGCTTAAGTTGGGTTGTTGTTGACGTGAAAGGGGCGGGCGGCATTTGAGCAATCCTTGTGTGATGACTGGCCAGCAAGAGCATAATCGCCTGGCGGATTTTATTCGCCAAAACCAGGCCCCTATCGTTGAAGAATGGATAGAATTCGCGCGAACTATTTCGCCGGCCAGCGACAAGATGTCGAAGCTGGCCTTGCAGGATCATATCGTCGATATTCTTGGATTTGTTGCAGACGATATCGGGTCTGCACAGACGCCGCGTGAGCGGTTTGACAAGTCGCGCGGCCATGGCCCCAAGGACGGTCCGTTTTCCGAAAGCGCAGCAGAGGTTCATGCCGCTCTTCGCCTTGCCGATGGTTTTGACATCGATCAGATGGTTTCGGAGTACAGGGCGCTTCGAGCGAGTGTCGTCAAGCTATGGGTGGCGCGTCATCCGGCGCTCGCCAACACAGATATCGAGGATCTGACGCGGTTCAATGAATCGATTGACCAGGCCGTAACGGAATCGGTGGCGCACTATACGAAGACGATCAATAACTCCCGCAATTTGTTTCTGGGAGTCCTGGGTCACGACCTTCGCAATCCCTTAGGCGCGGTTTCCATGGGCGCGGAGTGGATTGAGCGATCCGGAACAACAAGTCCGAAGCAGGCGAAGGTAGTTTTGGGGATCAGGACGGCGGCGGGCCGGGCGACACAAATTCTAAACGATTTGCTTGATCTCACGCGCTCGTCCTTCGGCACTGAAATCCCGCTGGCCAGAACCAAGACTGACATAGCTCTGCTTTGTCAGGAGATTGCGGACGAGCACCGTGCCATCAACCCGGATCGGCGTTTTGAAGTCACGCATGAAGGCGATCCGATGGGGTCCTGTGACCCCGCGCGCCTGGGACAGGTGTTGTCCAACCTGATGGGCAACGCTGTCCAGTATGGCGATGTATCGAGCCCGATCACGGTAAGGGTTGCAGGCGACGATCCCGAGACTGTCACTATCGCCGTGCACAATTTCGGCATAGCGATCCCAATGGAAGCACAAGCGCTGATTTTCCAGTCCTGGATGCGCGGCCAGGACGTCCATCATCCACCTGAGCAAGGTACACACTTGGGCCTCGGACTTTACATCGCAAAACTAATCGCCGAAGCGCACGGCGGCGACATTTCTGTCACTTCGAACGAACAAGCAGGGACCACCTTCTCCATTCGGCTTCCTCGCGGGTGACGCCAGGCCAGGGTGGGTGAACTCACCGCGGTCTGCGGTAAACTCCCGCGGTCTACCGAAACTGCGGGTGATCAGGTCTGAACGCGCGTTCAACGCTGCGCCTAGTTGTGCAACCTGCTAAGCCGACTTGTCCGAGAAGCCTTTGATCGATGCGATGGCGTCCGCAAGGTCGCGCTCGAAGAAGGGTTTGGCAAGCCGCGGAATCGCCTGAGCCGGCCCGTCCGGCAACTCCGCGTACCCGGTCGCAATGATGATTGGAAGGTCCGGCCAGTCGCGGCGGACCGCTTCCGCGAGTTCGGAGCCGGTCATACCGGGCATCGCCTGATCGGTGACTAGGAGGTCGATGTCACCCTTCTCGCCGATAAGGGTTAGGGCTTCCGCTGCGCTCGATGCGGAAAAGACCGTGTGCCCGAGTTCTTCCAGCATGGCGAGTGTATTGAAGGCAACGAGGGGATCGTCGTCGACGCTGACGATCCTGAGCGCGCGCGTGACTGATGCGTCAGAAGGAGCGATGTCCCTTTTTTCCGGCTCATCTTCACCAGGAGCTACCGGCAGGCAGAGCTCGGCTGTCGTTCCCTCTCCGGGTTTGCTCTTCAGATATAATTTGCCACCGGTTTGCTCAGTCATGCCAAGCACCATCGGCAGTCCAAGACCCGTACCCTTTCCCACCCCCTTTGTCGTGTAGAAGGGTTCGATTGCGCGTCTCAATGTCTCTTCGTCCATGCCGGTACCGTTGTCTTTCACGGAGAGGCAAACATAGCGCCCCGGCTTAAGCCCCGGCTCATTCTGAACATTCCGCTCACGCGCGGAGATGACGATGGAGCCGCCCTGCGGCATCGCATCTTTTGCGTTCATCGAAAGATTCAGGATGGCGAGCTCAAGCTGGTTCGCGTCGGCCGACGCTTTCGGAAGGCCCAGCGAGAAGCGGGTTTCGATCTGTATGGCTGCGCCAAGTGAACTCTGCAGTAAATCGGCCATGCCGGCGATGAGTTCGGTGACGTTGACGGATTGGAGCTTGAGCTCCTGGCGCCGGGCAAATGCCAGCATCCGCTGCGTCAGTGCCGCGCCGCGCTGAGCACCTTGAAGAGCGTTTTCGATGAACTGGTGCATATAGGTATCGCTGGAGGGCATGCGGCGTTTCATCATCTCAAGACTGCCCTGGATGGCCATCAGCAGGTTATTGAAGTCATGGGCGACGCCGCCGGTCAGGTGACCGATCGCTTCCATCTTCTGCGACTGCACTAATGCTTCCCGAGTACGTTCGAGAGTCTCTTCCGCACTCTTGCGTTCGGTGATGTCCCGCGTGATCTTGGCGAAGCCGATAAGCGCTCCCTCGCCATCGCGGATCGCGTCGATGACGACATTCGCCCAAAACGTGGTGCCGTCCTTGCGGACGCGCAGGCCTTCCTTCTCGAATCTCGCGTCCCGCCGCGCTGTTTCAAGCGCGGTTGCGGGAAGTCCGGCTGCGCGGTCTTCCGCGGTATAGAAAACAGAGAAGTGCTGGCCGATGATCTCTTCCGGCTGGTAACCCTTGATTCGTTCCGCTCCCGCGTTCCAGCTTGCGACCATTCCTTCGAGGCTAAGGAGAAAGATCGCGTAATCAGTCACGCCCTGCACCAGCAGGCGGAACTGCTCCTGATTCCGTCGCAGGTCGGCTTCGGCTGCCCGCCGCTCCGTTAGGTCTCGCGTGACCTTTGCAAAACCGACCAGCTTGCCATCGCTATCGCGAATGGGATCGATGATGACATATGCCCAGAACCGGCTGCCGTCCTTGCGGACGCGGCAGCCTTCGCTTTCGAATTTGCCTTCGCGTTCCGCTGTTTCCAGCGCCCGTCGCGGCAGGTCCGTCTTGCGGTCCTCCTCGGTGTAAAACCGCGAGAAATGCTCGCCGATAATCTCGGACTCCTCGTAGCCCTTGAAGCGACGCGCTCCTGGATTCCAACTGCTGATAATGCCATGGGGGTCGAGCATATAGATGGCATAGTCCGTTACGGCCTCCACAAGCATGCGGTAGCGGCCTTCGGCCGACTGCGAGGCTTTAAATCGGTCTTTGCGTTCCAAAGCTTCGCCTGGCGATATAAGAATGTGAATCTCCTAACAAACATACGCGGAATGAGGCCAAACGTTCCACGACAAGGACTCGGCACCGGAGACTGCGTACGTTCAGGGTTCGAGCCAGGCCGAGCGAGTTCATCTTCTGGTGGCAGGCCCAATAACTTGCCGACCGGCAGACTTTCGACAAATGGATGATTTGCGCTGACGGGGCGAGGGCTCTGCCTGGCCGTCGCAAGCGTCGGTCACGCCATTTGCCCGACCGATCTTCTTTGACGCCACGGGCAACAATCCGCAGCGCCCCGTCAGGCAATGCTCGTTGCAGCTTCAGGCCTTGTCCGCAGAAGCCTTCATCCAGGTCTCCACCTCGGCCTCGTCAGGATCACCGGCGGGTGGATGGCACCGACCTCGGCGCTCAGTCATTACGCGCTCCTTTCCTCAAAGAGGTAGGCGGGAAGCGCGGGTGAGTTTCTCATCACCGATAAAAGCCAAGGGCGGCGGGGTGGAATTTAAATGGTAAAGTAGGAGTCCTGGCGGATAGACACGTGAGGGCAATATACACGGTACCGCAGCAGTGGTGCTGGCTTAATTAGGACCGAACCACTACGAGGTGGGTCATGACCGTTCACGGCGCCTTAGGACACACCGCTGTCAGCTTTTTTAGGAACTCAGCGCGTTGCGACGCTTCACCTTCCGCCGGGGAGGAGGGTTTTTTCATGTCGTGTATTTTGAAACCCGGTCGGGGCCGTCAGTCGAAAGACTGGCGGCCTTTGCCGTTGAGGCCATAATAGCAACACAGGCCGGGCGGCGGTGGTCGGGCAGCAGCTCTCTGCCACTACCTCCCTCGAACTATGGTGGGACCTATATACGAGTTGGCACTGCGAAGCGCAGAGACGTTTGCCGTTCTCTCCGCCGCGCGTTGGCCACCGACCCGACCACGAAGAGCCCCTTCGCCACCAAGTTCGGCACCTCGAGCGGTTGCGCAAGGCCGGCTCGGCGATTAGCGGATAGCGATCAGTCCAGTCGTGGCCGTTTCGGTTGAACGGCCGCACGCGCTTGCTCTCGCGTTGGACGATCAGCCGATAGCCGTCATGCTTGATCTCGTGGATCCAGTCCGGCCCGGCCGGAACGCGAGTGCCTGCGGCGTGCCCTCGCAACCGACTCTTTTCGTTGCTCGCTTTCGTGTGCGGATACAGAAGCGCGGCACGTATTATTTTGTCCTCATGTTAATTGCTATGTACAGTGCTGGAGCGCTTGAGCACTCTGCGTCCCCCAAGATCGCAATTATTGAAACAGCCAAACGTAAATCGTCGCAATGAGCTTGCTAAGTAAGTAGAGCCAACCTGCCATTGCGAGGACAACAGGAACAAAGAAGGCCACCCCGACGATCACTTGCTCTCGCCTTTGGCCGCTGGGGGGCATCGGCACTTCGACGGCCGTTTTTTCGCTGGAACTCATTACGCTCTCCGTGTCGGGAAAAAGCGGCAACTCTTGCTCGCTTCATAAGTTGCAAGGCGACGTCGCGCTTTCGCCACACCCTTTGATCCCGCCGGTGAACAGCCCAGCCCGGCTGCGGAGGACAATGCGAACCATGCAACGCTGTTCGCCGCGACCTCCATCAGATCATCCAGCGCGCCCCCGCTTTTGCTCCCGACGTCCCTCTCAAGCCGTTTTTACACGACCAAGACCCATTGCAGACAACAGGCTTCCGCTTGGCGACGACGCGGCCCGATTAGGGCGGAAGGATAGGAATAGCGGGCAGGCGCGGTGTCGGTTGGTGCCGCGGGTCGGGATCGCCGCAGGAATCGATTTCGAGCTCCCGGTAGACTCCTCAGCCTGGTGCGCAGGCGGGGTTTTAGTCAGGAGAAATCCGCCTCGAAGGGCGGCTTTAAGTTTAACCTTTGACGTCTACCCACGGGGCTGAGCTTCAACTGTTACTTCCGGTTCATGACCGTTTTGTTACAGGCGCCCCCGCCTGACTGCTTAGTCTGCTGTTCTCGACGGGTATCTGCATCGCAGCAGCCCGTTCTTTCCGTTCCTTCTTGGAAAACTCGCGTTCGCGTTGCTCGAAAGCCGCAAGCTCCTTTTGCGCCGCCTCAAGAAAGCGGTCACGCGGAGTTATTGCCAACTGAGTGTGTCCCGTCATTACGCACCCCACTGATTGCCCATTCTACCCAAGTGCGGGAACCTGGAATAGGTTCGGCCACGTAAAATTACGGAATGATGACGCGATGTTCACATGCCTGCTCGTGGGAGATGAGCAGACATACCGCAAGCGAAACGCGATGTTGCTGAATGACCCAGAGCGGACTTCGGGCCAGCGGACCTTTGATATGGCTGGTGCTCAATGTGCTTATGTCGAGGACGTTCGGATGCGCGCCTCTGTCCGAGCGATAAGGTTATCCTTGCAGCCGAACTGATAGGGACGAAAAAAGTACGGCCCGCCGAAGCGGGCCGCCTATATCAATCGATGACTTCGATGATCCGATGGGTACCTGGATCGACCAAGACGGTCCGATCATTGACGACGGTGTAGCGATACTTAGTGACACCGTACTCGCGCGGAACTTCGTAATACGTCACGCCGCTCGAGGGCAGATCAGCGCCAACTCGGACTTCGCGATCATAGCGGTACGAGCTGTGCTTTTGGCCTGACACATAGGTGCGGAAGCGCGGACGGGTCTCGTCCGAAATGCCGCCAGCGACTGCTCCAACGGTTGCGCCAACTGCAGCGCCGGCCGGTCCGCCCACGATAGCGCCGCCGACAGCGCCCGTTGCTGCACCGGTCGCGGCACCGCCTTGTGCAAGCGCGCTCGTTGAACCCACGAGGGCAATCAGCAAGCCTCCCAATATTACTTTCTTCATAACATCATTCTCCAATGTTGCATTGTGGGAAGCCAACAAGATCGATTGCCAATCGTTCCCGGCGTTAGCGGCGGTCCGTGGAAACTAGACGAACGTTCGTCGCCTGCTGCCCGGCATTGCGGAGACATAACGGCGTGAAATTCGGCCACACTGGCTTCGAGCAGTCTTCCGGGTTGTTCACTTTGTCGCTCGACGTGGTCGCTTCATCTGCGCGAGCACCTGTTGCCAGGAGAAGCAATATTGCGACAGCTGACAGGTTACGTTTCATTGACGCGCCTCTTTGCGAAATTCTAACCAAAACGAGAACAGACGTGCTGTGTTCCGATGAATTTTACCGAGCCAAGAAAAGCCCTGCCGAGTAGGGTGCTCGGCAGGGCTACGCAGAGAAGTCGATAGACGGCAAGTGGGGAAACTTGGTGGCCCGTCGAGGGTCTGCGTTCTTAACGATCAGTTTTCGGAGCAAACCTTAATGGACTTCATACCGGTCTCAGCTTCGGTTCGAGTCTTGAACGTGCCGTTATCGACAATCGTCGTGGTGGTCGTGGTCGGCTTCTTGTCGACAATGGTGCACTTCTTCGTCGTGGCGTCCCTGACCACGTAGAATTCGGTGGTTTGCGCGAACGCCGAAGTGACGGTAAAGGCGACGACAGCGGTCGAAAGCAAAAGCTTCTGCATGGTTTCCTCCAGGGGGTGTCTAAAAATAAGGTGCTAGTGGACAGCTCGAAGCAGGAAGTAGCTCGCGCCAGCTAAAACAACGACAGCAGGAACGGCCCAAAGAATAAGTACTGGCATGTACTTCTCCTCGTTATGCCCACGACGTTCGAACGCGCCATATTGCCACTTGTTCCCGACCTGGGGTTGGCCGATTGGTGTAAGCCAGGGATGGGTCAGGGAATCACGCCGCGTAACGCTTAACGAACGGCAGCATTCAGCGTGCAATAGCTGAAGGGTGGACGGAAAAGCAGCCGCACGGGGTTGCTTCTTAGTTTCGCTAGCCGAGGCAGACGCTGTCGGCCCCTTGATAACGAGCGATCTTAAGAGATCTGACTTCCCGCGAATAAACTAATTGGGTTGGTTTCCCGTCGCGCGCCCGCCCTCCACGCGCTTGCAACGTTTTCCCAGCGGGAACCCGGCCTAGGTTCACTCCGAAGTCGCTTGCCGTCTACCAGCTCGCGCAGCAAGGCGACGTGCTCGTGAGTTGGCTCAAGCAGGCTCGAGAGAGTGGGGTTGCAAAAAACGAAGCCGACCGAGCTTCAGGATGCGCCTCAGGTGCGCGAACCTCATCTCGATCCTCTTGCGAGCTCGCGGCGTGACTGCTCGAAGGCTTGAGCGTCCGCAAGCGAACGAGCAACATCTCGGGCGTTTCGTGGATGTCGCGTGGGTTCTTGCGCGCAAAGTCTTTCGGGCAGAACTGCGGTCTGAGTAGACACACATCGCAGTCGAGCTTGCTGGCAGGAAAACGACGTCCGCGTCTGGATCGAAAGCAGACCTCGGGCTCGAAGTATGGACGTAGAGCCTTATCAGGAAAACTGCGGTCTATGGTGAACTCCGGAACGGTTCGAACGGCGCTTCCGTCAGCAATTCATGCAAGCCATCCGTATGCTGCTCGCCTTTCGACAGGGATGCTTTTCAGGTTCACACCCTCGGGAAAGATATTACACACCGAGTGTGGCCCATTCAGTAGACGTTGCGCGGCCTGAACGTTAATCAGCGCTGACGTTCCAGACCCCGGCACGGCGGCAGGGAGCGCGATTGCCGGGATCGAACGCGTCGATACCCCCAAAATCGCGCAAACGACGCCCACAGCCGCCCCTAAACGCGGCACAACACCGTGGCCAAGTTTAAAATCACAGTGGCTTGCGCCGCTGAGCTTGGAAACGTGAGAGTGCTGCCGCGAAACGCGACGCGGCTTAACCTCTGGCTTGCGAGCGGTCGTCTGATTGGCGGAGTCGTTCGATTAGCGTTTTGAAGTGCGCGGGCAACTCTCGCTCCACTGTGAATGAAGCCCTCAGTCTCTCGCCAATTTCTCGAACGATCTCGCGGCTATGCAGGGAATCAATATCAATGGAGTTTTGCATAGCGGTATCTCCACGCCTGCGCAAAAATTCCAACATCCCAATTTTCGACACCTAGGGCGGCCCGCGCAAGAAGACAATCATCAGCCCCATTGCGACCACGCTGTATAAGCCCGTCACTGTAATGCCGAGACGCATACTGCTCATGATGCCCTTGGAAGGGAGCTTGACCGGTCTGCTGGGCATTGCACGTCCTCGCCGTTTGCCCTACCCGAATAGATCACGTCGAAGCCGGAAAATCGTTCCGCCCCCGAGGTGTATAAAATTGAACACTGGGTTCCACTGAGTTCCCGCATCCGAGAACCGGCACAGGCGTTCGCACGTCGAAACGCACTCCGAGGACAGGGACCACCCCCGACACCACCCGTCCCCTTGCACCGAGCCATCAGGCGAACAGTTAGGCGCCCGCCTGGGTGAACTTTCTCGATATGTATGTGAGCTGACGCACAGTGCTCGGTCGCGATAGGTCAGACAACGCGGTTTCCCGTGGATGGAGGGTTCAGCCATGACCGAATCTGCCAAGCGACGCGTAACAGTTGATGTGATAATCCTAGCGGTGGGAGCGGCAATCTTGATCGTTTCTGCCTTTGTGGGCGTGCTGTAACTGAAGGGGCGGCTTTCGCGTTCTCAGGCGAACAGTTCGGCCGCGGCCGGGGTGAACTTCACGAAGGTTCCGGACTCGTGCAGCAACAGCCAACCGCGTGATATCGCCAGATCAAGCCCGGCTTTGTATTCGGGGGTGGCACGCTCATGGTACAGCATCGGCCCGTTGATCTTCTCGATGTGGATGCGGCCGTCCTGGATTGCCTCGATGGTGTTGGCAGTTTCAAGCCGCTTGCGTGTGGCCTTCTCGGGAGCCGCGAACGGTCGATCGGTGCTGAACTTCATGCGAGCTTCGAATCCATATGTGCTTCGTGAACGTGACGGTCGGTTAGCGTATCGATCGTGGCGCCACAGAAACAGCATGCCTGTCCACCGGTTGATTGCGTCGGTAGCGGGACGCCAGCGGCATGCATCGCGTATTTCCAAGCCGTCCAGGCGCGCTGGCGCCGATACTCGACGAAGTCGGCTTCAGTACAGGTAGTTCTTCCTCGCAGTTTCGATGCCGGCCCGCGCCTCTTCGAAGCTTACCGCATAGCCGGAGCGGTTATGCCCGCGGTGTGATGCTGGGTAGAAACCGACGTCCCATCGCCATTGCTTAGCTTTGACGGGCAAGCCTGATTGGACCGCGATCGTGCCGACCTGGACGTCACCATAAAAGACGTGCCAACAGTCCGTGCGTTCGGGGTGAGGGCGTCGGGTGAGTTCAGGCATGCGCTGTTGAAGCGCGGCTCTGCACCTAGGGCAAATTATCAACCCCTTGGGGATCGGGGCGGCGCGAAGCTACAGGGCGTCGTGGCTGGTAAGCGGGGTTATTTCGATCTAGCTGGCCAGTCTTCCGAATTGGCCGCGATCCAGTCGGCGGCCTCCTTCTTTGTAGCAAAGTCCCCAACGTGGGAATCGGGTCCATTTCCGGTCACCACGACAACAGTCCAGGTGCCGGTCTTTCGCTGCTTTGGTTGAAACTCAGGCTTTGAACTGGCCATTTCCCAGCCCTTCAGGCTCGCCCGCGTCGTCGTAGGAGATATTCAGTAATTTCGCCATCAGGGCGGACAGACCCTGTTCAACCCCGCAGTAATCGCTAACCGCATCGGCGCGGGCTATTTTGAGTGCAAGCGCGGCCTCTTCGCTCAATAATACCCTCCCTAAGCGGGACATCCTTTCGCAACCAGAGCGGGCACGCAAGGGCCGGGGCGCAGAAGTGGCGGTTTCACCGTTCCTTGTAGTGATTGATATCCGCTCCCATCAATCGAAGATCATTAAGGCTAAGCCAGGTCACATCGCCGGGCGGCGTGTTTACCATGCGGCGAATGATCGACGAGGGGACAGTCAATTCTTCTGCAATATGGGCCATCGCCATAGTTGTTTTGCGAGACTCGGTACCATTCTCTGACGCGGCATGCACTCCAATGCGGGCGCGAACATATGCATACTTTGTTTCCCCTGCCGCGAAGATGAGAAAGCAAGCCGATGCGCAGGTTGCGTTTTGCCCTACGTTCGTGGACACTTTTGCAGACCTGACCACGTCTGCCAACCGGACACCTTCTAGTAAGTTACCTCCCTCCGAGTTCAATCGCACCGAGGTCACCAGTTTACCCGCATCAGTAGCCGCCTTGATGCGCGTTCTCAATAAGTCAGCATCACCCGGCGCAATATTGCCGGAGATGGAAATTTCTACATGATCGTCGTTGAGATTAAGGGGCTTTATCTCGGCGGCGGCGGCGACCGACACGCTCAGTGCGAGTAGTCCCGCTACAAGCCCGCAAACCGCAATTCTCCACTTTTTCCGCTCGCAGCAAACAAGGGGACTCATTTCTTCGCCTTCACTTCTCAATCAGGATTAATCGCGGCTTGCTTGTTCCGGGTAAATGCAAGACCAAGGAATCCTATCGCCACTAAAAGAGCCCCCGCGATCATTAGCCAGTACGGCAACTTGATCGACGACAGCAGATCCATTTATTTCCCCTTCCAGTGGGCAGTCGCAAGGAGCTTATCGGAAGAGTCTGTATGTTCGGTCCGCTGTGTTCGCCGCAATGGTGGTACCTCAACGTGGGTATGAGCACTTTTTGATCCTGCCGGCGCGAGGCTGGTCGCGCCTCCGCGCAACGGTTTATGCTCCTCCCCATGGGGCGGGTAATTTCATTCGTTGGTCGACGGGCGCTAGCACTTTGGGCTGCGCCCCCACACCTCGTTATCCCGACCGTTCGACTTTGAGCAGGTAATACAACCCGTTGGCCTTGGCTTGCTTTGCTGCACTGGTTCCGGACTTCATCTCTGTTGGGATGTGGGTAGCCCCTCCTGTAATTAAAGCGGCCACGGCCGACCAAAGACCGCCTGTCATATACCCGGCGGCGACGCCTGGAACGATCTTCATAGCTGACCGCCTAAACCAACCGGAGTTGCGCTTTTCCATCACCACCCGAAGTTCGTCGAGGCGGGCGCGATCTCTGTTCTCACAAAAAACTCGGCGTGTTTTTGGATGTTTCCGGCGTCGCGTTGCTGCATGAGGCCGCTGTTCAAGTCTTTGGCGTAACCCAGCATTGAACCTCGAAACGATCTAAGCTCAGCCGCGCTCTCGGCCCGAAACTCCATGAGATCCTGCGGCGTTAACACGGGAATTTCCGGTAGGAGTAGCCTGATTGATAAAATCGACAACATGCCGACCAACGCTTCAGCGTCATTGATGGGCGAAGCGGTATCAGAGAAAACAGGCAGATCAGGCGCATCGTTCACTAAAGGAATTCCGGTACGGGAAGACTCGAAAATGGCGTTAGCGAACTGATGGAAAGTTCCGCGATAAGCGATGCTGACGTCGCTCCCGGGCAATCCTTTGCTGTGAGCGGCATCAATACTTGGAGTGAATCCTGGAGGGGGTGGCCGCAGATGCCGTCATGGATTGCTGCTATGGTCTGCTGGGGATATCGCTTGTCTCCGAAAATTTTCGAGCCGTCCTGCTCGAATTCGCAGAAGCCTTTCAGATCGGGGACGTGTCTTAGAAACCTCAGAATTCCGATCAATTGCGCCGTGTCGTAATCCTTCTCCCATTCTTTTAGCCGCTCGATTTCCCTATCGACGGCCTTCTGGTCGAAGCCTTCAGCGGGTAGCGATGCGCCTGGAAAGTAGACTTTGTCGAAAACGAACCCCATCAGCGACAGGCTCGCTTGGTTGCGAGGCACCGGATGGGAGTGGTAAATGGCATCGAGCCTTAGAGGGTCACGGTTCATGGCGAGCAATCTAGCACGGCGCCCGCGGAGGTAGCCATGGGAGTTATTCGCTTTTCATTTGTCTCGTTTCAGCCTGCGCCTTCCCCAATGATGCTCTTTGGCGTTGGGATTGAACTGCCGCACCTCGTGGCGGTGGATTGCCTTCAGCGTCGCCATACGCGCCAAAAAAATCCAGGCAGCGCCGCGCTCCGCGGCGTTGGTCAGCATCTCAGCGGCAGTCGTCACCGCGGGCATATCGCGTTCTGATTTCGGGACGGTTTCGGCGAGATAGACGATCGCCTCGCGCAGCGTGTGAAGCTGGTTGCCGTCTGGCGTCTCGATCGGTTCATCGAACTTGCGTTGCCAACCACCGTCAGTCACTGGGTGAACTTTCTCGATCTGTATGTGAGCTGACGCACAGTGCTCGGTCGCGATAGGTCAGACAACGCGGTTTCCCGTGGATGGAGGGTTCAGCCATGACCGAATCTGCCAAGCGACGCATAACAGTTGATGTGATAATCCTAGCGGTGGGAGCGGCAATCTTGATCGCCTTTGTGGGCGTGCTATAACTGAAGGGGCGGCTTTTCGCGGTCTCAGGCGAACAGTTCGGCCCCGGCCGGGGTGAACTTCACGAAGGTGCCGCTCTCGTGCAGCAACAGCCACCCCAGATCAAGGCCGGCCTTGTATTCGGTCGGGCTGGCACCTTCCTTGTACAGCATTGGCGCGTTGATCTTTTCGATGTGAATGCGGCCGTCCTGGATGGCGTCCGTCGCATTAGCGATCTCTAGGAGCTTGCGCGTGGCCTTCTCTGGATCCGCATAAGGTCGTTCAGTCGAAAACTTCATCTCAGCATGCCCCCATAGCGCCGCGAATCCGCAGATGACTACCATGGCAATGATCGTGCGACGGCCGATCCGATTCAAGTTTTCCACTCCCTAATTCAGGCGGGCTCAGGATGCGCCTCATTAACGTGTGCCGCGGCGCTCGCTACATCGATCGAGGAGCCACACAAACAGCGTGCCCATCCGCTGGTCGATTGCGTCGGCAGAGCTAGGCCACCCTCATGCGTGCGATACTTCCAGGCAGTCCAGGCGCGCTGGCGGCGATACTCGTTGAAATCGGCTTCCGTGCATTTCGGGAGGTAGTCTTTCCGGGCGACATCGAAGCCCGCCCGCGCCTCATCGAAGCTCGCCGCATAGCCGGAGCGGTTATGCCCGCGGTGAGATGCCGGGTAGAAGCCGACGTCCCATCGCCATTGCTTGGCGTGCACCGGCAAGCCCGACTGGACAGCGATGGTTCCGACCTGCACGTCACCATAATAGACGTGTCAAGCGTCGGAGCGGCCGGGGTGAGGGCGGCGGGTGAGGGTGGACATGGGCTATTGAAGCGCGGGTGGCCGGCTCCGGCAAACTATCAATACGTGGTGGGTCGGAACGCGATCGACCCACAGCGCGTCGTATCACCCGTTCGTCGAGGAATAGGAACGGATTGCTCCGGCTTTGGTTCATATTGTGTACCGGAGGTTCACATGGATAGAGAAACCAAGCGCGAGTTTCTAATCATGGTTCTAAGCGCCACGAGCGCCATCCCGCTCGCCGCAGCAGTTGTTTTGGCCCTGAGTTACTAGGGTCACCGCCGGTAGACTGGCCCTGGTCATTTGGGTTGATGCCCCCAACTGAGACGGCCTTACTCACGCAACGGAATCAGGGTTTGGGCTTCGCCTTAAGCCCCCAGCTCTAGGGTGCTGCGGGCATTGGCTAATAGGTCAGCACCATCAATCGCTGCACAATCGCGCCGAGACAAACGAGTACAACGAGCAACTTGAGTAGATTCGCAAGCTTGGCGTCGGGTGCGAACTTTTCAATCGCCCAAAAGCAGATCGCGCCGACCACCACGATAATCAAAATCCCGATCAAAAGTGAAATCATTGTGCCCTCGTTGTGCTGTCGATTTTCATATAGCCTTCGCCTTCAGTCCGTCGGATCTCGACTTCGGCGCAATAATCGCCTGCTCAATTCTGTTACACAGGTCACAGCGATATTGAATGATGTCAATTCCCTCACGTCGGGGGAGCTTTTTTCGAGCCTCATTGTTTGATTGCATACGATGCAGCTAATAAGATCGATCAGCGGGCTTTTGTCGTCGTTGCCCGCCGTGCTCACTTCCCCTTCGCCATAGCGCAGCCTTTTAAAATTGCCTCTTTGTAAACGTCTTTCAGAGTTGGATCCGCAAGAATATCCTCGCCCGCGTTGAACGTTGTATCTTCAGCCCATTCCGCGCCAGGCAACGATTTAGACAAAGCAGCAGCGCTAGTTGCGTAAGCCACGCGGGCGGGAACCGGCGAAGCCGTATTCATTTTTCGTCCCTTGTATGCGCTGGCTGCATCTACCTCTTCAGCTAGCTTCTGCCACTCTTCGGCGATCTTGAGCCAGTTCGGCTTATCCCCTGGCAAGCGGGCTTGCAGGGAGCGCTGGCGGCAGTCGTCAGCGTTGCGCCGATATAGTTCGGCATCGCTCATTTCTACGCCTTCAGCCCCACATCGTTAAGACAGCCAGACATGCCGCGCCGCCCCAAACGACTGAAAGGCCAGCGATCAGCAGATATTCAACAGCGTCAAAATCGCGGGCTTTACGCATCGGACACCTCCTCTGCAGCTATTTCCCTTTTGACTTCAACCCCAAATCGACCAGCCGGCGGATGGCTTCGGGACGAGTAAGGCCTGGATCTTTCTGCTTCGCACTCCAAGCGTCAATCGCGTCAAGCTGGGGGTCGTGCATCTTGACCAGAATGCCAGTCCCGGGACCCGTCGTTTTGGGGCGCCCGGGCCTTTTTGCGATATCGCGAATTGACTTTGCCATGAATTCAAGATATCGCAAAAACAAGCCGAGGGGAAGGTACGAACTTCCGCCCGGGCTCTAACCCGGAGACCAATGCAGGTGACCATCCAGGCTGAAAGCGTGCATAGCACGCCACCCACAAACACGTCCGCAATTCTGGAGAAGACGACTAGCGCCCCCGGCGCCGTTCAATTGTCTTCACGTCCACTGATTCCCACCAGCCATCCTGGCGCATCTCAGCCCACCTCCGGGCGGGACGAACCGGAGCCCAGGTCTCTGGGTTCTTCCGACGGGACTGGGTCACCAACCTTGAGCAGGAGGCTCCTGATGAATCTGCTTGTTACAGGCGCCGGCGCGATCGCGTCGGCCGTTGCGCTGCCATCGTCCTCGCTAGCGGCACCATCGCGCGTTCGGGATGCCGTCGAAGTCGCCACGTCCGCGGTAGAGCCGGAAGGTCGCGTCCCCAGTATGGCCGAATTGCGTAGCTGGCCGTTCGATTATGGCTCTTTCCCGGAGTACCCGCCGGAGATCTTTGGAAAGCTACCGGAGGGATTCGTCCTCGAAGATCAGGGGATCGAAATTCATTGTTTTGGCACCGCGAGGCTATCGACGTCCTTGGCCGACCGATAGATGACTACGAAGAGCTATCCGCCTACTGCGCAGTCAAGAACAGGATTTTGGGGGCCGTTCTCTCCGCTCGCCCGGCCACGCCCGGTCAAGTAGCTGCCCAGCTTAGGGCCGTCGTGGCCGAAGTCGATTCTCTTGAAAATGGCGGGACCGTGCCTGTGTCGATCGAGGAGGTTTTGGACGTGCACGATATCGTCAAACTTTCAACGGACCTGAACAGAGCGACTGGGCCGATCACTCCCAAGAAGCATGTTGGAGCATTTCAACGTGACGGCAAACTCACGCGCGAGGGCCTGCTCGCCAGATACCAAAGCTTCTTGGTCCAGGAGCTCCAAACGGTGAGCCGGAATCTTTATGGTGAGCCGGATTTTGCGAAGCATCTCGTACTTTACGACCGTGCGGTGCAGGAGCGCTGCAAACCGGCAGGGGGTTGCGAAGGTCCATTTTTCGATGAAGGGGCGCTCCCGGACCGCGCCCGTGCGGTGCTAGGTAGCTTGGAGATCGATACTGAGATCGCCGACGCCTAACCAGGCGAACTATCAAATAAGCCCGGCCGGTTCACGCCGGCGGGCTCTCGACTAAATATTAACCGCCAGCCGCTAAATTCGAACCAATCGCGGAACGGACCCCAAAGCCCCCGCGAGAGTGATGCGTAAGGAAACCCGCCGGGGGCAGTTACCGGCGGGTTTTTCTTTGCCCGCGAAAACGGAGCCCTTATACGAGGCTGACAACGGCGAGAACAAGTTCGGGGCCGAATTCGCTCGATGCCAGCGCGATCAATGTTCCGGCACAGATGGCTAAAATGGCGGTGACTGTGAGAGCAATCATTTTGAATCCCCTGTTGTCAGTGACGAGGAGAGACTGCTCCGGCTTCGTTTCCGGACGACTGCGTGGGGGAAGGCAATCGGTTTCGTTCACCGAGACGTTATCTTCCGTAGGAATGTCGAAATGAGCCGCCCATGAAAAACCCCGCCCAAGCTGGCTGGCTGGGGGCGGGGTTCATTTCCAGAAAGATGCGCCCGGGACGGAACGCAATCAACATGATGGGGAGGGGCCGTAAAATGGAGCGGAACAATCCCTGACCGGATCGCTTAGTTATGCACGACCGAATGGATGCAACGTCCCCCCCGCGCTTCATTCGAGGAAATGTCGGCCCCAGTGTTCGCCCACCGCGCACGCTGGGGCCGTTCTTTGGAACTCCTAAGCGCCCCAAGAATCGAATCTGCGCTCCCGATAGATTCCTCAGCCCCCGACCAGGAGAAAACCCTGGCGGCCTTTGGTGCAGCGTGGCGTTCTCCGCGCCGGGGCCGTTTGCGCGCGCCGCTGATCGGAACGAAGTAGTGATTCGTGGTTTGGCTTGGCATGGGCCTGTATTTTTTTGACATCCAAATAGGGGACGCGCCGCGTTCTGTTGATGAGGAAGGCGAGCGCTTTCCCGACCTCGATGCCGCTCGAGTGGAAGCCGGCTTGGCACTTTGCAACTTAGGACGGGATTTGATGCAGTCTGGTCAGACGGTATCGCAGATCACGATTTGGGTCAGAGACGAGCGGCGAGGTAATGCTTGCCACGCTGGAGTTCCGTGCCGACTGAATTGACCAAATTCAGGGCGCTGCGGCGATGGCACTCTACAGAGCTCGTTTCCATCATCGTCGACCACGACAAGTCAACGAGGAGTTTCCCCGAAGCTATCGCATTCGCAATCAGCCGCGTCTTGGCGAATTCTCGCTGGAGGACCTAATTCTTAGCAGTGGGGGCTCCTAGGGCTTTCCAATCCTGAGCCCCAACTGAACGAAAAAGGAATAGATGGCGGGGACGATGGCGCTGTGTGTTCTGGCGTACGAGTTTTTCGATCTTCGACATATGTAAGTCCTCTATGATGCAATGCAACATTTGAGGATGCGTTCCGTTCCTATCAGTGCCTGCCGTTTTGTGAAAGCCTACTTGGAACAACGGATGGGTCAGCAGGTTCTCCTTGTGCAACGCAACAAGGAACAAAATGCCAGCTGCAACTCAGTCGTTTCGTCCGCCATCTAAGATTCTTATGATGCTTGAAGGGCGGCGCGCTCTCAGCGGATTCGGAGCTTTTCTGGGTGCGCTTCCGATTTTAAACTTGGTCCCAAAGGGGGACGGACATCCGGTGTTGGTGCTACCCGGCCTCATGGCCGGTGACGACTCCACATTACCGCTGCGCAAATTTTTGGAGGGCCGTGGCTACAGGGTTAGTGGCTGGGGGCTAGGCCTAAATCGTGGTCTTCGCGAAGGCGTCCATGATCGCATGCTCAATTTGGTGCGTGAACTTAGCGACCTGCACGGTGGAAAAATCAGCATAGTCGGTTGGAGCCTTGGCGGGATTTATGCGCGGGAACTGGCAAAGATATTGCCGGATCGCGTTCGTTCGGTGATTTCGCTGGGAAGTCCCTTCGGCGCCAGTCCCAAGTCCACAAATGCGTGGCGAGTTTATGAGTTCGCCAGCGGCCAATCGATTGACGACGCGCAGGATGTTGCGGTTGCGCCACCAGTTCCTACAACGGCGATTTATAGCCGCACGGACGGAATTTGCGCGTGGCAGGGTTGTGTAGAGGAAACCTCCGCTCAGGCAGAAAGCATTGAGGTGCAAGGAAGCCATTGCGGGCTGGCCGTGAATCCAGCAGCCGTCTATGCGGTCGCCGACAGATTGGCACAGCCAGAGGGAGGCTGGACCCCGTTTGATCGCAGTGGATGGCGAAGTCTCATCTTCCCCGATCCCTCGCTGGGCGCGCTCAAAGCGAGAAATGCATGAGGAGCACCTGAGCGATTGGTAAATCCAGTGGGGGGGCGAAGTCGCGGCCGCGCCAGTTCGCAAGGGCATGGAAGCAGACTTATGAATTGGGGGCGTTGCCGTCGCGATTGGCATAACGTTCGTTACAGCGGTCGTCGCCTACCTTGCTCTGAGGTTTTTCGCGTCGCTAACTTAGGCCAATTGGGACTGGGAGCAGTTATGACTGATGAGCATCAAATAAGTGCGATCATCGCAACGGCGTTACTCGATAGCTTTGGCGACCATCCCGAGCTTAAGGTGGAGTCTGAGGAGGCCAAAATAATTGCGAAGCGCATCCTTGGAGCGCTTGGGGATGCTGGCCTTCAAGCCACAGTGACGGTGCCAGCACGGCCATAACTTTGAGCGTCAGGCCGCGGGGTCACAATCATCTCGTGGCGATTCGCACGGACAGAAAGTCCAAGGGGTCGCCGAGAAGCAGCGAATTGATAGTTTCCATCTTCGATACCTTCGAGCCCTTGCCGGCGACAAGGATCGGGGTCGTCGATACGGAGATCGAGAAGACCGCGCCCATCGAGGTTGAGACCGCCCCGGACGGAGGCCGCGACGATCGCTCGTTCGGATGCAGGACATGCGAATGGTATGAGAACGTCGGAAGTATTTGCGCCGATCGTTCGGCGTCTTCGCCGAGGTCAGCCGGCCTTCTTTCCGTCCTGGTCCTGCAAGATCCGGACGAAGTCGGCCATGCTGGATTGGTCCCGCTGCTCCCCGGCGCGCGAGGTCGATGACGGCTCGCTGTTGGTCTTCGCGAGCCTCAAAATCCGCTGGATTACCTTGGTGAGCTGCTGCATGTGATGCCTAAAGATTAGCAAGTTGATCATACGCGCAGGCTTTCCAAAAGTTCCTACCAGTTAGCGAAATAGTTCTTCCCCGGACTGCCTCATTTCCGCTTATCCTGAGCGGGCAGGGCACCTTAGGAATCCCATGAAAGATTTGAAAGCCGAGCTGGAGAAGCTTCTCGTCAACGCTGAAGATTGCGAGTTAATCGCCCGCCTCGCGACCGACAAGGACAAGCGGGAAACGTTCAGCCGGATAGCCAAGCAGCTCCGCGGCATGGCCGATGAGCTGAAGGCCGAGATACTTGAGCGGTCAAAGAAAGCTCTGGTAAACGGGCACGCGGCGCCGGATGTAGACGCTCCCGAGCAGCGCCGACAATCATGAATCGCAACGCTTGGACCGATGAAGACAACGCGAAGCTGAGGGAACTCGTCGCAATGGGCGTCTCGATGGCCCGAGCCGCAGTTATGTTCCGCCGCACCATAGACGCCGTTCGCAGGCAGGCCCGGGTGATCGGCACGCCGTTTCGCGTGGCACCGTGAAGGGAAGGGCCGCCATCCCGCCAAGCCCGTCGGCGGAATGAGTTGGCTTAGTCGTCGATGGGATTGCGGATAGGCCCGACTAGGAGGCGGTACGAGGGGACCCACGCCGTATTCCATGTCTCCATGGTCTGGCCGCGCACTGAGCACTGGAAGCAGTCCACTTCGCGCCGGGGCGCCATCGCCTCGGTCCGCCGGTAGATAGCGCCGCATGTGCACTGCCGGTGCTGGTCCATTGGGCGGCTATGTACACTTTTGAACATGATTTACCTAGTTGGCAGGCTTCGTAATCCCAAGCCTTTCTTCGAAAGAAGGCGGTCGCATTCCTAACCCGTAGCGACACGCCGGACTTATGTTGGCGCGTATAGGCATGATGCTTGACGGTGGACGAAAAACATTATCTCCAGCCGGGTGAAGTGATTCAAGAAAGATTAGCTGAACGCAAAGAGCCACCCGTGTCAGGCGGCTCTTGCTACGCTCATTAGCTTTTGAAGTTACTCGCCGAACGCTCGACTAGCCAGGTTGGCTAACAAGCGTCATGCCAGTGAGTGGAGGTGCCTTAAACGCGTCGGGGGCGGCCCCTTCTGCTCCTGCTCCAGCGCGCGCCACGCAGCTTCGATGCGCTTATAGCGTCTCTCGGCGGGGGTGCCTTGCGATTGGCTCAGCAAGCTCTGCCCAGTTCTCGGCGCGCTTTAGGTACTCTTGGACTGATACATGGCGATGCCTGCTAGTGGGTGTTGGACTCCTGCCACTTCTCCAGGTCGATATCCGGCCGGTCGGGATCGAGTTGCTCCTTCTCGGGATTGCCCTTCCACGGCTCGTCCGTCTGGCTTGTGCGTTCCCCGGTCGGACTGCTGCTTCGGATCCTGCACCGGCGAAACCGGGGTAGGGGGCGTGTTCTCTTTGGGATACTGCTTTTCCATGGCCGATAACGAGAGAGCCCGCCGCAGGCTCCTATTCGGAAGCAACCATCGCGCGCGCCCGACGCTCAGGCTGCATGAAACAGATAGCCCCATCCTTGGCTGGCCGCCGCCATCATGATCGCCCGGTGGGTCGGCGAGGGCGCCGTCCACAGCGCTAGTGCTTGGTATAGTATTTTTCCTGAATGAGGAGGCCGCTCACGTCCGGCTCGTCAACTCCAGGGTCGCCCGCCCTGTTGCATTCGCACGGTATGCCGGCGCCGCACTCGCAGCCCAAACCCTTGTCCCATGAAAGGGCCGGGTGGTTCTCGCAGACCCAGCCCAGGCCGAGGCAGATGGGGCAGTTCTTGTTCATCAAAGAGTGTGAGGCGTCCGCAGGGGATTTGACTTGTCCTCGTTGCGCAGCTCTCGGAACGCCGCCTGCGAGAACTCGGCTTCGCGGCCTTCAGGCTTGTCCCAAATCTGATAGGCACGCTCCACCACTTCTTGTTCGGTGGGCTCGGACATGATGCGAAACTCCAGTTGGTGCACGGCCAGTCCGATCCCGTTAACGGCGGACCGTGCACAGGCCACCGACTGAGGAGACAGGGCCCGCATAATAATCCCAACCACTAACGTTGGTTCCTAAATCGGGATGTTCCTGACTCGAAAAAATGTTTCGAGTGAGCAGCATGAAATACAACTGGCCCTTGCTCATCCAGAGCCGGCTCTTGATGACGCGGTGGACATCGCGCTCGATTATCGTCGAAGTAGTCCGACGCATCGCGGACCTCATAGGGATAGCGCAGGAGCATGCCCATCAAGCCTTTGTCGCGGGCCTCAAGCGCGTTGACATGCTCCCGGCTGGTTAGCACCACGCGGGCAATTGCCACTTGATCAAGGGATCGGATAGTTTCTCGAATAACAGCTTATGCGCACCTGAGTTTGGTGCCCCCTTGAGCCGTGGATAGCTGCCAGTCTTCACTGCACCGGGGCCGCCCCAACCGCCGGTAACGGCGGTTGCCACCCGGGGTCAGCTCACGGCACGATTATCGCAACTAGACTGAACTTTCGAACTAGTTCCGAGTATCTCAGTTGGCAGCTTGAGGACGAAAAAAAGGTCCCAGCGCCTAAGGGGGACGAGCGCTGAGACCGTTTGAGTTGCGATGTCTAAATCCCATTAGTCGGGTATTGTATCTCGGTCCGATTGCCACTTGTTCCCGGTACAAATACCAACTTTCCGGAATTTCCTTTCCGACAGTGAACTCCGCTGTTAGGTTTTCGTTTGGCGCTCGCCATACCGCCGCCCGTGAGCGCTTGGTCGGAGATTTTTCTCTGACACGCCCCCGTCGCGCTAGCCCCCGGACGGGGGTTTGGGCCTTTTCTCCAGTACTTGGCAACCCGCCAACCTCGCGATCACACGGATTTCGTCAAACAGGCAAGCGAAGCATCATTGCAACGGCTGTGACGCCGCACACGATGATCGCTATAGTGATGCCGACTATAAGACCGGTGCTTGGCATCGTTCACGGATCCTCATCGGTAGGGCGCATCAATGCTCTACAAATGCTTGCGCAACTTGGCTGGGCAAAAGATATTGCCAGTTTTTCCCGTTGTTATGGAACTCCGCCTTTTATGAGGCGTTGCGCAAGTAGAAAGAGGTGGCGACATGAATGAAGGTGCGGAATTAGCAACCGCTGGTTTGGTCGTGGCATTTGCGGCTGTTTTGCTGGTCGCTTCGCACCTTTTTATGGAATCTCAGTCTGCCAAGCATCTCGTCAAAGGAGCAATTGATCTAAAAATAACGACCAATACAATCGCGAACTGGCTATGACCCGGGAGCGGCGAGGGAAAGCCGATGAGCGCAGGTAGCTGATCGCGCGGTGAGAGAAACAACAAACGTCTCTGCGCTTCGCAGTGCCAACTCGGATATAGGTCCCACCATAGTTTGAGGTAAGAAGTGGCACAGAGCTGCTACCCGACCACTCCCGCCCTGGCCTGTGTTGCTATTGTCGCGGCCCTAAACGGCAAAGGCCGCCAGTCTTTCGACTGACGGCCCCGACCGGGTTTCAAAATATACGACATGAAAAAACCCTCCTCCCCGGCAGAAGGTGAAAGCGTCGCAACGCGCTGAAGTTCCTAAAAAGCTGACAGCGGTGTGTCCTAAGGCGCCATGAACGGTCATGACTCGAACTTCGTAGTGCTTCGGAAGAGGTCCGAATTAAGCCAGCACTACTGCTGCGGTACCGTCCGTATTTTGCCCTTGGGCAAGCTTGGACGCTTTGTTGGCCGAAGCGAAGGCTCGCTTCGCGCTCGAGTACCACGCAGAGGCATCGCATTCTCGTGCGGGGCGACCGCCGCGCTTAAGTCCCAAATTGAACAAACCACTCTAACCGCGGGCCAGCAGGCGTCTTCGGCTCAATCTCTCGGAGCCGACATCATAGAGTCTGGAGCGCTTAAGCGCTCCCGTCGAATTTGGAGCTTTTGGATAGCTGTCGAAGCTTTCTGAGCCAGTCACAACGAAAGGGCTGGGGTGCGCCAGCCCTTTAATCAGCCTGAACAGATGTCAAGTCAGAAACGGTAATTGAGACCGAGCTTACCGGTATGGACGCCGGGGTCGCTATGAGCACTGGTAAAAGTAGCAACCGGAGCGCAGAAGCCGCCTGTACAGACACCGGTGGTATTATAGGTCTCGCGGGCCGCAATGTAGAGATACTCGCCTTTAACGCTCCAGTTACCGGCAAACGCCCATTCCAAGCCGGCGCCTGCCGCCCAGGTCGTCTGAGTGTGACTGTTGCTGAGGCTCGCGCTCGTCACGCCCACCGTCGATACGTAGTTATGGTTCTTCTCGACAAACGCGACGCCGCCCTTGCCGTAGAGCAGCAGCCGATCAATTGCGATACCCAGGCGGCCCGCAATAACGCCGTAAACGTCACCAATACGGGTAGAATCGAAGCCGCCCGGGGACAGGGCGGGGGGCGGCGCGTTGATATCGCGAACGGAGCTTTGCAGGTGGAGGTAACCTACTTCGCCCTCAAGGCCAAAAACCCACTGCGATCCAGGCGCCTGCCAGTTGTAGCCGACCGTGCCGCCGCCGATGAAGCTGCTACCCAACGAATAGTCGTTGGGGGTGGTTACGCCGGCAACTGTAAACAAGCCAAAGCAAGCTGCGCCAACTACGGTACACGGTTCAGTCGATCGAGCATTACGGTCGCCGGTCGCGCCTCCGACGAATCCGCCGATATAGAATCCGGTCCAGGTGAAGATAGGCGCAGCCATCGGCGCGGCTTTAACAGGCATACGCATGTCTGCGGCCATCGCAGGTGCAGAAATGACTACGGCCGCCGTCGCCAGCGTCAAAAAGATCGATCGCATTTGAATCACTCCCCAATCATTAGTTGAGGAAGGTTAGGGGATGAGAGGCGCCGCTGCTATGGCATGCATGCAACAGTCCCGCAAAAGTTGCACTGCCGACTGGGGTTCCGAGATGCGTCACGAACGGATCGGCTATTACATCCTGAACGGTCGCATCGCACAATACGCGCCCGGGAAATGGACAGTACATGGACGACAAAAGAGCAGAACTCTACACGAGCCCCGGTGGCAAATTTATCCGCGCGGACACTCTCGGTCGGATCCTAGCTCACTGGCGCTCCCTGAGGCGGCCTGACAAGGAAAAGCATTTCGTCAAAAATGACGGCGGACTGTACGTCGGCGAAGAGATAGATAATCTACACGGTAGAGATCGCTAGAAAATGTATGGCAACATGCTGTGATACTAACTGATCTTTGCTTTCGGAACCTTGCGGAGTTGGAGAACCGAAATGATAAAACGGTCAATGATTTGGAGCGCTCTGTTTTTGCTGAGTGCTGTTCCAGCATACGCATTGGATGTTCAAGCGTTGTTGTCCTCTCTTAAACAAGGGGGGCTTGTCATTGTAATTCGTCACGCTGCGACAGACGACAGTCAAAAGGATGTTTACCCGCTGAACTTCGGTGACATGAAAGCTCAGCGGCAGTTGAGCGAAAAAGGGCGCGAAGTAGCGCGCCAGATGGGGGCGGCGTTCAGAGAATTGGGCGTTCCGATTGGCGACGTTTACACTAGCCGTCTGAATCGGGCGGGTTGAGATGGGCAAGTTGTTGTCCGGCAAAGAAGTCGTCGGCGTCGAGGCAGCTTTTGGAATAGCCCGCCGACTCAACCCGGCGGGTTTTTCTTGCGCGCTTAGCTGCGCCCCATTTAGGATCGCGCCGGGGGCGATACACTGGAGAACGAACGTGGCGATAGGTACTGTGAAATGGTTCAATCCGTCCAAGGGCTTTGGTTTCATCCAACCCGACAATGGCGGAAAGGACGTGTTCGTACATATTTCGGCGGTGGAGAAGGCTGGCTTAAGCAGCCTCAATGAAGGTACGAAGGTGAGCTATGAGGTCGTGGCAAACCGCGGCAAGGAGTCGGCTGAAAACCTACGGGTAGGGTAGTGTGGCCGGCGAGCGCCAGCAGGACACCGAGGCAACAGATTGCCAGCGAGTTCTCGAACTGGCTGTTGTGCAGCGTGCGCCTGGCGGATGCCCCTCGCTTGGGCTTTGCGATCGCCGCCGGAGAGCGGAATGTTGTTGTGCGCGGCGACATGGCCATTTAACCCCGCTCCCGATGGGTCTACGAATGACCCCAGCCGTTGTAGCGTAGATTGTGCGTCCCCCTAGACGGAGTGATAACTAAGCGGCCGAGTGGCAGACGCTGGCTACCAAAGGCAAAAAAAAATCCCCAGCGTCTGCACAAGCGTGGCACGCGTCTGTATTCTATTTCTCGGGATAACGACGGCGATCAACGATCGGGGGCACTTTTTGGGAAACAGAATGTTAGAAGCTGATGGAAGAACGTCCATGCGAGGCAAGCGAAGATGGCGTGCTGGATAAGCTCCGGCGGCATGTTCGCATTCTGGTCGATATTGGGCGACTGGCGGGTGAGAACGCCGATTTAAATCGCTTCCTGGAACAGACCGTCGTCCAGATTGCCCGGGCGGTGGAGATCCACCATGTAAAGGTTCTGCAATATCGTCCGAGCACGTCAGATCTCCTCCTAGCCGCCGGTGTCGGATGGAAGGAAGGCGCTGTACGCTCTTCCACCTTCACCATCGATCTGCGTTCTGCGCCCGGGCGGGCATTTCAGACGGCTGAGCCAGTCAGCATCAGGGATTTCCGCGACCAAGACGAGTACATTGCGTCGGATTTCCTGAAGGAGCACGGAATCGTCTCGGTGACGAACGTGCCGGTACTGATAGATGGCGCGGCCTGGGGTGTGTTGGAGGTCGACAGTACCACGCCAAGGAACTTCACTGAGGATACGACGGATTTTCTGACTGCTGCTGCAGCCCTTATAGCGACGAAGATTCGCGGCAGAGAACGGCCGGAAGAAGCACGCCTAATGGTTGCCGCCGCCGAGGCCCAAAAGCGAGAGGTCTTACTTAGGGAAATGCAGCATCGGGTAAAGAATAACTTTCAACTCGTTCTGTCCTCCATTTCCATTCAGAAACGTAGGTACGCAGAGGAGGGGGCCCACCGCGCGCTGGATCACGTTGCGAGCCGCATCCATGCGATCTCTCTCGCTCATGATCAGCTTTCGTTTCGGGACGAAGGCCAAAACGTCCGGCTCTCCAATTATTTGCGCGCTCTTTGCGGAGCGATCCGTCAGCAGGTCGACGGTGTTGAGGTTGAGGTCGAATGCGACGAGCTCGAACTAAGTATTGATCGCGCCTTGCCGGTTGGCCTCATTTTAAATGAGACTGCGATGAACAGTATCAAGCATGCATTCGGCCCGGAGGGCGGAAGGATAAGCGTGCGCCTGGTAGGAGGCATCGGCTATGGTGAGGCCCGTTTGACGGTATCCGACAACGGCCGCGGCATCCAGAATTTTAACGAAAACGGATCTGGCCTCAAATTGATTGCCTCGCTTGCACGTCAGATCGGCGGCGCAGTTGATCAGGAAAGCAGCGATAGGGGGACGACAACCTCGCTCACGTTTCCATTGATGACGTGATATTCAAGCATCGTTCGCAACGCGATCACGCGATGCCACATGTCCGTAAAGATGCAAGTGTCGCTGATCGGATAAGTGCCGACTTCATCGCTTAATACTTAGTTCAACCATTTCATTCGAGAACTTGCGGAACATTGCGATCCGCTCTTTTGTGAGCTCTTCAATGACGCGGAGTAACTGAAAGGGCGACCTAATCGACGCAAGCCTCGGTCCGAATTCAAGCGCAAATTGCATGTTGGCTTGTGCCATTTCCAACAGCTTTGCTTGAAAAGCCCGCACTGTTACCGTGGCTGAAGAAAAATCAAAACCTTTCTTTAATTCCGTTTCGCTCATGATGTGTTTGACGGAGTCCTGCAGTGCCATCGCCGGACTCTCAAGCTTGCTGCGTTCGCGACGTGACGAATTCCGGAGCCGGCGTTCGTTTGGAGCAGCTAAACGTCATGACGAAACGCGAGCGCGGCGATCTAATTTATGGGGTCGTCGCGAGTGCGCTCGTATTTGTGTTCATGATCATCATGATTTTCTCGCGATGATGGTTTCGCTTGTCGGAGTTTACGCAACGGCGCGCCGGCCCAGTGTCGCTTGGTCTGGCGAGACGCTGACTTCGTCGGCGTCGCGTTCGGGACCTTACCTTTGGGATCCAAAGCAGTTGCCGGTGGAATTCGATCTGTCGTTCGATAATTTTCGGACGGTTCGCCGCCATGGCGCCGTATGCCTGGTCGCTGAATAGCGAATACTAACCCAACGTAACCCCATCGCCTCGCTAGGTCTTGGAACCGGGGCCACCGGCTAAACGTTGTCATAGCTAGAATTCCAAGCTGCGCAATTACGCAGCAGGCGGAGTAAGACGCATGGATACCACCACACTTCTCATCATTGTACTTCTTGTTCTGCTGCTTGGCGGCGGCGGCTGGTACGGCCGAGGACGCTGGTACTAAACGTTAGCTCGATCTGTTGTCGATCTCTCAGCGGGACCAAGACGACTACATGATCCCCGATGAGTGAAGGATCGCTGCATCGATCAGCGACGGCTTTGAGCACCCGACGGCAAGCGGGAACGCGCCGGTTCCGGTTGCAGTCGGCTAAAGGTCGAAAAGCCGAGATTAGCTAAATTCGTCAACTTCTTGTTCACCAATAATTGCCAACCTGATCGTCGCCTTACCGGGCTTGTAATTGCGTAATCGAAAAGCCGCCCCCGATCGTCCCGGAGGCGGCTTTTTTGTTTTCATCCGGGGCGCGCGAGACCGCACGTGAGTTTTCAGATCACGGTTTTGAAGGTGTTGGCCGGTCAAGTTGATGGGCGAGCAACTCTCGCCGAACTCACGCGACAGGTTTCTATTCTCATTTCCAGTGGCCCCGATTGGACCGATCGAACCAAACGGCTAGCTGCGCTTACGCCCGGCCTAAGCATCTTCGGTTCGCATTTTGTGACTGTCGATGGTGGCGGTTGGCAGATTACCGACGCGGGCCGGGCGTTTCTATTGTCACTCGAAACTCCAGCCTCGGCGATGTCCGAAAAGCCCTGCATTACTGCGGACGTTGTGCGGGCATCCGTTACAGCACACCTCGAACCGATGCCCGAGGCTTCGCCGCCGCCGTATGAAGGTCAACAAGTGCCCGAAGTTGCTGCACCACAGCCCATCTCTCAGCGATCCACGATGATGCGCCTGATCGGCATCAAGAGACGAGTCAAATCCTCACCTAATGCGGGACGAAAGCGGCGGTCACGTTAGCCGCCCCACGATGGCTCCCTTGCAAGCGTGACGGTTAACGTTCCGTCCGCATGTAGGAGCCCTTCTCAGAATAAAGATTCAATGGCGGATCATCGGCCAGGATGCGGGCAACTTGTGTCTTCTCGGGTCTCGTTTGCTGCGGACTCCAGAAGCCCCACACTTTCGAAACCTTCGGGGCCGCCGCCGCGAGATGGCTCGGTGCAGCAGTCAGTAAGATCAGTCGCGTGACCAAGACTGCACATGCGGCAGCGCAGGTCGACCATCGGACAGATTGCGCCAGATCAATGTGGCGAACGATCTTGTCGATAGCCGTGATAATCGACCGAGCGATACGGAGGGGTGCTGTTGAGGTTCCTACCAGAGGCCCCGGTACCCTCAGCCACGCGCGCATTTACGAGCTCTAACGGCACCGCGTTATCAGATCGGGCCGCCAACCCCGCGCGGCCTGGCACGGTTCCGTCCCAACCCTAGCCCACTACCGAGACGGGACCGTGCACGCAGCGGCGCCCACTGATCTGACCCTCAAACGCCAAACGAGTGCCTGATTTGTCGCAGCATCGACATGGTGCCGTCGGTGTACTTGCCATTGCAAACGTACTGATCTAGGTGCGATGCACCAAGCACCAGCAAAACTGCAATCACGAAGCCCTCGAACATAGTGGGCCTCCTATGGAGACCGGCAACCGGGCAGGTCGGGTTAAACTAGGAATTCGCTATCGCTCGAGCGACCTATCTGCAATGGCGCTAGGCTGACATCAATTCGTAGCAAAACCTTAAAGGGCGAGACGGCCCTTTGTGTCATAGAACCTGACGTATGCCGCCCTTCATCGACATCACTTCATGCCGCCGATCGAAACACGCGAGATGGTCGGTCGCCGCTAAATCGATCGTGGCGCCACAGAAACGGCGAGCCCGTCCGCTAGTCGATTGCGTCGGCAACGGCGGCTGGCTTGATGCATGGCGTATTTCCAAGCCGTCCAGGCGCGTTGGCGCCGGTACTCGATGAAGTCACCTTCGGTGCATCGCGGGAAATAGGCTTTCCAGGCAGATTCGAAGCCGGCCCGCGCCTCGTTGAAACTTGACCCATAGCCGCTACGGGAACGACCGCGATGTGATGCCGGGTAGAAGCCGGCGTCCCATCTCCATTGCTTGGCCTTGACCGGCAGCCCTGACTGGACCGCGATCGCGCCGACCTGAACGTCACCATAAAAGATGTGCCAGCAGTCGGAGCGTTCGAGGGCGGCGGTGAGCTCGAGCATGACCCATTGGAGCGCGCACGTAGCGGCTAGGCAAACGACCCCAGCGCTAGGGTTCGTAACTGCCGCGGCATACTCGGGATTGCGCTGTATCTTCAGCCGGAGCTGGACAAGCCGAACTGCTTTGCTCGTTTTCTGTACCGCCGTTGCAATCGAGCATAGACAGCTTGGCGTGTTCGATTCAGTTCAACAGCTATCTCGGCGGCTTCCTTTCCGGCATCGAGGAGCTCATCAAGCTTCTGCTCCCCTTCGGAGGTCCAACGCCGTCTCGCTGGACTCGGAGCTGTCATTTCTTTGCCTTGGGCGGGGCTTTTGTGGGCGGTGGCGCTGCAGCCTCGCGCTCCAGCCGCTCGGCCTTGAGACGCTCGCGGTTTTTTGAGAACGCCTTTTGCGCCATCTCGTGCTCTGTCATTGCCTTTTCGGCGTCGACCTGTCGGAATGCCTTACGCGCTTCGCGCTCCGCTTTGCTGATCGGCTTCTGTGGTTCAACTGCGGCCGGTGTCTTCGTCATTTCTTAGCCTTCAGCCCCATTTGTTGCCCTTTTACGCTACAGAATCGAGCAGGTTTGGCAGCGGCGGCATCTGGGCGCGTAGTCAGGTTGTGGATCAGGATTATTCGCGGCTTGTCTGTTCCGGACAACTACCAGACCAAGGGAGTCAATGGTCACTAAAACAGCTCCCGCGATCATGAGCCAATGCGGCAAGTCGATCGACAACAGCAGGTCCATTTAAGTATCCTTCGCTCCGCTGGATGGCGTCTCGCGGATCGGCCTAGGTGAATGTTTCGACGGTTTGCCAATCAAGATAGGTGTATGGGCTGGACCAAGCATAGACGTCGGTCTGGCAAAACTCACATTTGAAGCGGCCGCTCGCTCCTTGAGTCTGAGGCCTTTGAGTGGTCTGATAGCCTGCGCCGCACTGCGGGCAAACGAATATGACGATAATCGGAGGACGCATTCATAGTCTCCCATGGCGCGATTTGACTACCGCTTCGAAGATAATTGAGCGGCTCCGGGGCAGCTTCTCGATGGCCGCAGTAGACGCAGTAAATTGTACGCTTTCGCGACCACAGTGCCTTACGCTCGTTAGCCACCATCGGCCACTCGCCGCACTTTTGGGCACGCCATCAATAGATCCTCAGGCTTCACCCTCTGTCCTCCCGAATTACCAACGAAAGGCGGAACGAGTCGTTCCTGCCGAGTTACCCCGGCCGAGCGTTCTTCGGACCTCGAAATTATCCAGGCAGTGGCCACGGCGGCGCGCCGCGCTCGCCGGTCCCGTCGCGCTATTGCTCAGCAGTCCAAGCGCCATGGTGGCGCCAGTCATCGAAATGGGCGGGGAGTGCGCGTCGGCAGGTAATCGGTCCATGCGGCTTCGCAGGCTTTTGCGAGCCGCGGCGTAGTTTTCGGCCGTATAGCCATCGTGCTTGATCTCATGCAGCCAATTTTTGGAAGAGGGGACCTTGGTTGCGCGCGTCGGGATGCAGGGTTCGGACGACGATCTTCGCATCACCCTCTATCAGTATGGCTTGAGGTGGATTGCGCCCGGGCTCGGCGTTTTCTAATTGCAGAGACCGATCGTGTCATAGCCACGGCTACTGAAAGTGAAGACCTGCCGCTGTCTCGCAATTCAAGCAGCCGGCGATCATTCCTCCGTCCAAGGCCTGTTATTATTTCTAACCATCGCAAGTTCTAAGGCGTCTTGCAATTGACAGGCTGAGGCGCGGTTGCCGCCCTTGAGGGGCGGGCCCGCCAGTCTGCCGTTACGAGAATGCCTTGCTCGGACTCTTCAGCCAGCTTGTGGAGCAAGCGCGCTTTGTCCTGGTCGGGTTCGATGAGCGCTAAGCGACGGTATTTTACGGCTTTGGGATTACTCATGGGCAATTCCTCACGCAACAAAACAACGATCGGAAGATAGGAAGCGCGCCGACAAAATGGAGTCCTTCTAGGTGAGGAACCTGAACCATTTCCGGCCCGGGCCGTCTTATTGGACGGAGGTTGGCCATGGATTAGCTTGAGGACCCCCGCGACCTGGAGCGCAAGATTGAACAAGCGAGCCGTATAGCCTCTCGGGTAACAGACCAGACGACCTATCAGCGGCTTACCGCTTGAGTCGATCAACTAAGACAGAAACTGCAAAAACACCTTGCTGCCAGGCGATCTAAGGAAGAGATTAGAGCGCGCGCTCACGAACTATGGGAGGCACGGCCGCCCGGTTGGCCGGGACGAGGAGTTCTGGCTGCAGGCAGAGTCGGAGCGCGGGAAATCTCAAGACGAGTAGATCTGGGTGCGCCTTACGCCCTGACCGGGGCGATTTGCGCACAAGAGGAGGTCGCGATGTCAGTTCCCAAAAAGCCTCTGAAGTCCGGCGATTTTCCGGTCAATGCCGACGGCAAAAAGATCAAGAAGCAAGACGGCGTTCCGATTGCAGACACCGATGATCCGGCTGTAGCTGACGACATTGCCGAACGTCTTAACGACGACGAAGCCAGGCGCGAAGAAGATAGGTGGTCGGCGTGACATCAAAGGCGCCGATTCACGGGCTTTTACGGAAGAGGCCGCCAACCGAGCCGGCCTTACTTCGGGCGCGGAGGATGCGGCTGCCTTGGCGGGACGGCAATCCGGGGCACGAACGCGAAGCGCGTTGGCTCCGACAATCTCGATGGTTCCGGCGGTCTGTTCAGCCTCAGAAGCCATGAGGCGAGATACGCATAGCGCCGCCTAAGCGATTGCGGGAACGTTTCCTCAGGTCTGGGAGAGGTTCGTCCATCCCCCGATCATGCGCGCTTCAAAGTTGCTAAACGGTTGAGACCGACAAATGAGGCGGCCGACGGCGCACACCGGACCCTGCCTTTCGGCACGGTGCTGAAGGTCCAGAGCGGCGGCCGGTCGATCCAGGTCACGGTGACCGACCGCTGCCCGTTCACCGGCGCGTTTCTTGATATATCACCGGCAGCCGCAAACGCGCTTGGCTGCCGCTGTACTCATCGCAACGTGACCGCGACTGTCATGCAAATGGGATCGGGTGAGACCGGCGTCGCCAGCCGAAGCCGTCAACGCGGACCAAAGAGCGTGGCTTAGCCTGTTCATGGCGTCCTCGAAATATTAATCGTTTGACGAATTACCTGACATTGTTTGTCGGAGGTCAGGAATGCGATGTCGGATGCGTCACGGCCGCTTCCTATCCGCACAATGCCTTCGATCGGTGCAAGCCGTGTGGGATCGATAAGCCACCAGCTATCCTCGATGTAAACTTCGAAGATGGCGTGAAAGTCCGGCGGATCCAGTTCAAGTGCATAGGCGCTGACGGCTCGGGCGGGAATTCCCAACGCCCTGGTCAATGTGATCCCTAGGTGGGTGAAATCGCGGCAGACTCCAGCCCGATCAACAAACGTCTGTTCGGCGGTGGTCTGGGCATCGCTCGCGCCGGCGACATAATCGACGTGGCGATGGATCCATTCTAGGATCGCCATGATCCGAGCAACGCCGTCGCCAGCACTCGAGAACTCTCGTTGCGCAAATCGCATGAACTTGTCGGATGGACAAAAGCGGCTTGGTAACAGGAACGGCAGCACCTCACTCGGAAGCTCGGACCACACGTGTTGTAAACCGGATTGAGGAAGCAACCGTCGGAGATGGTTTTCAACCAAGGCCACGTATCGGATAGTTACGTCGCCGGAAAGGGATGCCCGAATACTTCGTTCTCCATAGGAAGTAGTGTCGGAAAGAAACCTGGCCGGCGGCTGGATGTCCAGCGATTCCGATAGAATGATTTGATCGCCTGTTCGCGAGGCTTCCAGATTCGCGATGACCTGCGTATCAGCGACGAAATTGTAGACAAGTTCGGCCTCGATTGAGAGCTTCATAGAATCCTCAATATCAGAAAGGGAAGTCGTTCACGACAAGACTTGCGCCGGAAACCATGGTCGCTTGGCTTCGTGATGTCGAGTTAGAAATAGAGACAGACAGGGGTCTCAGCAGCAAGGGAGTCGGACTTACGTAATGTCACCGTCGCACCGTCCAGACGTTCGAGGCAGGTTCTCTCAGCGCCTAATGGAGGGAGGCTAGATCGACGGGCGGCTTTGCTGCGGGTTGCGCCGTCAATTTGGCGCCTCCCCAGGACGCGACATGACAATGCCGCAGGCTTTGCCAACGGTGGAAACAAAGAACTTGCAAAAGCGGAACCCCCGCCGGTCTGGGAAGACGGCGGGGGTCATGCAGGAAAGATGGTACGAGGCTAAAGCTCGGAGTCTCTAGGTGTCGCGCCAAGGACCCGCAGATGGATCGAAGCGCGGATGCTAAGTTTCAGCAAGGCGATTTGGTGAGCAAGCCGCACAGTATTTCAGCGTTGATGTGTTGGAACAAAAGATCCGTAAAGCTTCGCGTTCGATTGCAACGAAGCAGTTGCCGATCTGCTGGTGGGGATGGACAAAGCCTCTCCGAATTGGCGGAGCTGACGGCTCGTTCTTAACATCCGATGAGAATGGCAGGTTCATACCGACCTCGTTGCTTCCGGCTTCGGTCCTATGGAAACATACACGGCGTTGGAGCGCGTTAATTTTGTAGTGAAGCTGGTGGCACCGCGGTCCGGAATATTTCCCGTTCAAGGCCTCTCCATTGAGACTGGTGGGCGAACCATTACTGGCGTTCGACCGGATCCGTCACATCCGTCGAACTGATCGAAACTAAAAATCTGCAGCATCAACCGCCTCACCTGCATTGTTACCTCGCATTCGCAAGCGAAAGGCTGCTTCTTGTGACGACAGCATCCCATTGACGGTCTTCCGCGGCAGGATAATTGATCAAGACGCAGTTCATGTATTCGTTGGCCCGGTTGCAGCGGTTATACCAGGTCCGCCCATTTCGAATGCTGGACACTTTGTACTGGATACCGGCAGGCGGCCGCCTCTTCGCAAGAAAAGTGGCAGGTGAGTCATTCTCAGGATTGGGAACGGACTGCACGGTCAGATCTGCCCGGTGGTCCTTTGTAAAGAAGCGCCGTCCAGTACTGCCATCCGGCGGGCCCGCGTCCTCTGTGAAAATAGTCACCGGAATATCTACTTTCGCTCCGGTTTCGAGAATGATGTACTTTCGCCATTCGGTGGTGTCCGCAAGGACCGCCGCCGGAAGGAGGGTGACAACCAAGGAAACGAGCAGCTGGTGCGGGGAGAGAGGTCACGAATCGTGATTCCAGGTCGACGCGAATCGCGACGAGGTCGATCCATGGTGGGCCGTCTGAAGAGTGACCAAGGTAGGCTTGCCGTCGTGCACCCAAAACGCCGGCTCAAGCTACTAAGAAAACGACCGCCCGAAGGCGGTCGTGGGAGTGCGTTGATCGGTCAGCAGTATGGCTGCCGCCTACCGGGGAAAAATAGGTTCGGGATCAAACTTTCTCGTCCGATCGACGATAGCAGTTGTCCAAGACTAGTTGCCTACAAATTAAATTTCAATTCTGAAATGGAACAGTTATTTTGATGAAGTTGCTCTTGCTACTCGCGCCAGGCGTTCTGGTCGATCGGCGTCTCGAACGGGTCCTCAAGTCACATGGTCGCCACCAAATCGACCAAAGGATCGCCTTGGACGAAGGTGCGAATATTGCACCGATCGCAGAGATCAAGCCGACCTCCGGCCGTGTCGCAAAATCGGCCCGTGTCGAGTGGGCCGTAAACCTCGGACGTCATGAAGCTTTCGTCTGCTTGCCGGCCTTAGCTATTCTGCTGTTCAAGACAACGACTACCAACTTGTCTGTTCGGTAGTATGCAACATTGGGTGCGGTCGGCCGTCGAGTTCGTCCATGCCAATGCCCGCTTTACCACTGAAGAGCGGACATCGACCGACGATGACGGGGGATGTCCGTTTATAAGCAATCCAGAGATTGTGTAATTGTGCATAGGCCGCGATCACCGCGGCCTGATTCCAGCGCATTTTTGTTTCCGCTGCTGGCACTTTTGAGACATGCCCGCCTATCCTGAGAATGTCCGTTCACCGGGGAGTCGCCGTGGTCCGGCCAAGCCAAGGCGAATGACAGGAGGACATCGGCCTGTAGCGCGATCCATTTTCTTGCTGCGAGACTTTCCGCTTAGCAGACACAAGCTAAAGTACCTCAGCGCAAACCTGGGCCACGCCGCGATCCGTAATTCCTAAACTGCGCGCAGCGCCGAGCGAAAGGTCGAGGACGCGGCCGCGTACCCAAGGTCCCCGGTCGTTGATACGAACCACTACGGACTTGCTGCTCGCAAGATCAGTTACACGAACTCTAGTACCGAACGGTAGTTTGCGGTGGGCAGCGGTCAGTGAATGCCGAATGAACGGGGCACCGCTCGCTGTTTTTCCTGTCGGATATGAATAGTAAGAGGCTTTTCCAGAAAAAACCCGGTTTGAAGGTCGAGGGGCTGAGCGCTCTTCCGGACGACGAGCCGTCTCCACCCCGGTCGGGGGTTGCTCTAGCGGAGGATTTTGTCTGGTCTTGTCGTGTGTCTCGGGTGCCGGTTCTGCGTGCGCTTTTGGAATGATAGACCATCGATCAATGAAGGTCTGTGCTGAAGCAGAATCTACATCTATGCACAACCAAGCCGGGACTGTCATAATCGCGACTATTCCCAAAATCAGGCGCATGGACGGCCTCCCAAACAAATAGAAACAAATGTAATAACGCAAGCTGTTGAGGCTCTGTTCCTGTTATGCAGGAATGAAGGGATATATACCGATGCTTCCAACTCCTACAGTTTGGTGTTTTAGGCGCACCGCAGCAACAAACGCCTATTTCCGAGGGTATTGCTTAAGTGAGAGTTTGTTGTTCCTGATCCACGTCGATGGAAGCGAGATTTAGATCAACCACGACTAGGCGCGACACCTAAGATCCCTCCATCAATTAGGCATTGCTCCCGGCCTTACTGCACGCGCGCTTATCTGTTGGCGCTTTTCGGACCTGGCGCCCCTCGTCGGCGATGTCCGATGATCGAGTAAGAGCAGAAGTCACGGCAGGCTTTCAAGGTGACGCGACTGACCCTGGCTGTGTGAAAACGCCGCTGCTTTGCTATTATTCTCTCGTGATTCTGCGGGGGAAGCTGATGCGGCGCTTCGTTGAGCAGGCGGATCGTGGGCAGTGGACGCTATTGCCCGAATGCCTTGATGATTTCATTGACGAGAGCAACCCCGTTCGCGTGATCGACGTGTTTGTCGATACGCTCGATTTGGCTGAGATGAGCTTTGAGGGAGTGGAACCAGCGGCGACTGGTCGGCCATCGTACCACCCCTCGGTTCTCCTCAAGCTTTACATCTACGGCTATCTGAACCGGGTGCAGTCGAGCCGGCGGCTCGAACGCGAGGCCGGGCGCAATGTCGAAGTCATGTGGCTGCTGGGTCGGCTCGCACCTGATCACAAGACGATTGCGGACTTCCGCCAAGACAATGGCCTGGCGCTGCGCAGGGTATGTGCGCGCTTCGTCGAACTCTGCCGAGAGATGGGTCTCCTCGCGACGGCGAGCGTTGCCATCGATGGCAGCAAGTTCAAGGCCGTGAACAATCGGGACAAGAACTTCACGCGGGCGAAGGTGGAACGGCGGCGTGCCCAGCTGGAGGAGAGCGTCGCGCGCTATCTGAGCCAACTTGACACGGCCGACCGGCAGGAGCCGACGGAGGCACTGGCCGCGAAGGTGACGAGGCTTACCGAGAAACTGACGAAGCTGAAGGAGGAAATGGGCAAGCTTGCCGTTTACGAGAAGCAGATGCTCGCTTCGCCCGACCAGCAAATCTCACTGACCGATCCGGATAGCCGTTCGATGGCGACGAGCGGGCGTGGGTCCGGCGTCGTCGGCTACAACGTGCAGGTCGCCGTGGATACCGAGCATCATCTGATTGTGACGCATGAGGTAACGAACAGCGGCTCAGATCGGGCTCAACTGGCCAATATGGCCAGGCAGGCCAAGGCTGTTCTCGAGACCGAGACGCTCGAGGCCGTTGCCGATCGCGGCTACTTCAGCAGCCTGGAGATCCTCGCGTGTCACGAGGCCGGCATCACGGTAACTCTGCCCAAGCCGCAGACGTCGGGTGCCAAGTCAGATGGCCGCTTCGGCAAGCAGGACTTTGTCTATTTGCCAGATGAGGACGCCTATCGCTGTCCAGCCGGGGAACAACTGCCTTATCGCTTTACGAGCGAGGAGGACGGCAAGCGGCTACGGCGCTACTGGACCACAGCCTGTCAGGAATGTTCGCTTAAATCGCAGTGCACGACAGGGCCAGAGCGGCGGATTCCACGATGGGAGCATGAGCATCTACTCGAAGCTGTGCAGCAGCGCCTTGATGCAAACCCACAAGCCATGCGCCTGCGTCGCGAGACGGTCGAGCATCCGTTCGGCACGATGAAAGCCCGCATGGGAGCGACACATTTCCTCACCAAAACGCTTCCAAAAGTAGCCGCCGAGATGGCACTCTCGGTCCTCGCCTATAACCTGACACGGGTCATGAACATCGTCGGGACCAAGCCGCTGATG
>NZ_JAFCMD010000032.1:0-56629 GCF_018130105.1 Bradyrhizobium sp. AUGA SZCCT0160 | reverse complement strand
TGCGCGCGTCTGCTCGGTCTCGCGCTGTAGCTCTCGGAGCGATCGATCGGCCGTCTGTTGCATGACCTTGATTCCTTGCTGTTCCAAACGTGAACTCGCGGACATTGCCTATTGTTCCCGACGCGTTTTGACGCTGGTACTTTTGACTACGGCGGCGATGGTAGTCGCGAGCGACTGCGGCCCTACATCATCACTCCGTTGCTCCTTGTCCGCCTCGAACTGATTTCCCAACCGGCAGACGATGATCCTGGCCGAAGCTGCCCGCCGGGAGAACTTGCGAACCGTAAACGACAACCTCGCCTCCGATACCTCCTCCAGAAAACAGACGCAGATCGTTTCCGCGTTGCCGGCGTCAATCTCGGTATCGGCGCCGGAAACACGGGCGTTGAACCCTTCACGTTTCAGCGCATCTGCAACAATCAGCGCGGCGCAATCGTCGAGTCGACCCAGTCCGGGTATGCAGAAAACCGGCTTGCCCAGCTTGCGAGCGTCGTTGTTGACAATCTTCCCCTTTTTGGCGGGCGCTTCGGCACTCGCGTTCCCCTCAGCGGTCTCGTGCGAGGCCATATCCTCGATGATTTCGGAAACCGTCTCGTGGATATTCTCGAGCCTGACGTCGTCAAGCCGGCCTTGGGCGGCATTGGCCTCAGCCAATCGCAAGGCGCCCAGCAGGATTTCTTGGTAATAGGCCACAGCGGACCCCTTCTTCAGGTACGACCGCGCCTGTTCGATCGCGTCAATCGGATCGCCCGTCAGCATGCGCTGGTATGCGGTCTGCTGCGGCGTCAACGCCGGCTGGTCTCCCAGCATGACGTCGATAAACTGGAGACGGTCGACGTGCCTGGCAAAGACGACCAGACACAGCGTGAGCGGCGTGGAGAGCAAAAGCCCCAAGGGGCCCCAGAGCCAGGTCCAGAACGACGCGGCCACGACCACGGCGACCGGGGACAGGCCGGCACTTCGCCCACAGACCAGCGGTTCGACGGCAAGCCGGCAGCGAGGATCGCGCCGATGTAGGGCACGAACCGAAGGATCATAGCCAGCAATCCCCATAGCGGCGAGCTCGGGACGCCGATGACGGCGAGGCCCAATCCGATCACGACGCCGAAAGTCGCATTCAGAATGAGTTGGGTCAGGAACAGCCTGCCTAACCGTTGCCCTGCGTCATCGAGCGCCGCCGTGGTGCGCTCCAAATCCTCGCTGCCGAGCAACCGGATGCACCGGTCGCTTAGATCCTCGCGCTGAAAAAAGGAAGAAGATGAGAAAGATCACCACGATTCCGGTGGTGGTGAAGGGAGCTGCGAGTGGTCGCAGCATGGCGATCAGTGCCTCCGACGCGCCCGGGTCTGGCTGATGGACTTCGACCGGGATAGGCGTTCTTGCCGGGCCGTCCGACAACGATGGCTTCGTTGTTTCGGCATCGCCACTTCCGGGCGACTTCAGCTCCTTGTCCAGGTTCTTCAATAGGCTGGAGGCGTTCTTGAGCACGCCAACGCTGCCAATCCTGTCCCGCAAATTGTGGATTTTTCGCCCAGCGTGGACTGATAGCGCGGCAGGTCGCTCGCGAGTTGGTTGACCTCGATCGTCACCATCGCCGCAAGACTGAGGGCGATGGCCAGCGCCAGGCTGACGGCACTGAGCACCGCTATCGACCGCGGCACCTTCATGCGCTGGAATGCCCTCACGAGGGGCGACAAGACAAAACTCAAGAGGACGGCGACTGCGATCGGAACGAGGATTTCGCGCGTGAAATAGAGGGCGGCGACGACAAGTGCGCCGATCAAGAAGTTCGAAATGCCAAGCCAGCTGGGACCAACACCTCTATTTACCAATGCGCGAGCCAACCCGGCACGGAAGTGCGCCGCGTGACCCTTAATGGAAATCCTGTTGGGAAGGTTCCAATCGCGAACCGCATGAGACGTCCCGATTCGTCTCCACCGACATCGGTTGCACCGCAAGATTGATCGGGAAGACGTGGCAAGTTGCCGATGCCTCGCGCCTCGTTGCTTCTTCGCAGACAGCAATGGAACCAATCGGAGGATTGCAGTTTACGCTCTACAACGACCAGCCATTTGCCACTTGCCACTTGCCGTTACGGGCCAGTCGATCGTTTACCGAACTCGAGCGAGATATTTAGCTGTCCGACTCTGAGGCGTGGACGCAACCCGTTCTGGCGGTCCTGATGCAACTATTTTGCCGCCCTCGTCGCCTGCTCCCGGTCCCATGTCGATGATCCAGTCGCTGGCTGCCGCAACTCCCATATCATGCTCGACAACGACTACGGTGTTTCCAGACTCGACGAGGCCGTCAAGCTGCTTCATCAGTTTCGCTACGTCCGACGGGTGCAAGCCCGTTGTGGGTTCGTCAAGCACGTAGAGTACCTCGCCATGTTGCAAGCGTTGCAGTTCGGTGGCGAGTTTAATGCGCTGTGCCTCGCCACCTGATAGTTCCGTGGCTGATTGGCCGATCCGAATGTATCCCAGCCCGACCTCTTGAAGAACGCCCAAGGATCGACGGAGGGATGCGTCGTCGACGAAAAACTCAAACGCTGAATTCACAGTCATGGCAAGCACGTCAGCAATCGACTTGTCGCGAATCTTGATCTCCAGCGTCTTGGCGTTGTAGCGGGCTCCCTTGCAGGTCGGGCAAGGTGCGTACACGCTCGGGAGAAATAGCAGTTCAACGCAAACAAACCCCTCCCCCTGGCAGGTCTCGCAGCGTCCCTTCGCGACATTGAATGAGAAACGACCAGCATCATAGCGCCTGGCGCGAGCCTGCTTCGTGGCTGCGAACAGCTTGCGGACATGATCGAAAAGGCCCGTATAGGTCGCAAGATTCGAGCGCGGCGTTCGGCCGATCGGCTTCTGATCCACCACCACCAGTCGCTTTACGCTGTCCAGACCTTCGGTGACGTCGCCACCTAGCGTTTCTACGCTTGCATCAAGCGCGTCATCATCTGCGCTAAGCCCCTTTCGCTGACCCAGTTTGTCGCCAATGACGTCCACCAGAAACTGACTGATCAGGCTCGACTTCCCGGACCCCGAGATTCCAGTGACGCTGGTAAATACTGCCAGTGGAATGTCGACATCAAGACGATCGAGGTTGTTGCGGGTAACTCCCCGAAGCTTGAGCCATTTGTGAGGATGCCGGAGCGACCTGGCGGCCGTTTGAGCTTCCGCAAACAAATAGCGCCGCGTCTGAGAGTTTGGCACCTCGGCGAGACCAGGTAATGGACCGCTGTACAGTATCTCGCCGCCCTGCTCTCCGGCACCCGGGCCGACGTCAACAATCCAGTCCGCGTGTCGGACGATGTCGAGTTCGTGCTCGACGACGAAAAGCGAATTTCCGGCCGCCTTCAACCGCTCCAGCGCGCGAAGCAATGCCTCGGTGTCAGCAGGATGAAGTCCAGCCGACGGTTGGTCCAATACGTAGACCACCCCAAACAGGTTGGATCGAACTTGCGTGGCTAGACGAAGTCGCTGTAGTTCGCCTGGAGACAGCGTCGGCGTGCTGCGCTCAGGGGTCAAATAACCGAGCCCGAGATCGAGCAGCACGTCCACACGCCCGAGAAACTCTTCCGTAATACGCTGGACAACGAGAGCCTTCTCAGGATGGGTGTCGGAAACACTGCTTCTGCCATTCAGATACGGTTGAAGAAGTTCGCCAAGTCGCTTCAGCGGCAGCCGTGAGATTTCGGCGATATCCATTCCGGCAAAGGTAACCGATAGCGCCTCCGGCCGTAACCGCTTGCCCTTGCAGACCGGGCAGTCGGTACTGGACAGAAACTGTGTCACGCGACGTTTCATCATCGCACTTTGCGTCGTGGCGAAGGTCTGCAGCACATACTTGCGGGCGCCGGTGAAGGTCCCCTGATAACTTGGCTCTTCCTTGCGCTTGAGCGCTCGCTTAGTCTCGGCGGGAGTATATCCGGCGTAGACCGGCACTGTCGGTTGTTCGTCGGTAAAGAGGATCCAATTGCGGTCCTTCTTCGGAAGCTCTCGCGCGGGCCTATCGACGTCGTAGCCAAGGGTGACCAGAATGTCCCGCAGGTTCTGCCCTTGCCAGGCAGTCGGCCACGCGGCGACGGCCCGTTCCCGAATGGTCAGCCTGTCATCAGGCACCAGCGAGCGCTCACTGACCTCGTGGACGCGGCCGATGCCATGGCAATTCGGACAGGCCCCCTCTGGCGTGTTCGGCGAGAACGCCTCCGCGTACAGCAGAGGCTGATTGGGCGGGTAGTCACCTGCCCGCGAATACAGCATTCGCACCAGGTTCGACAATGTCGTGACGCTTCCCACCGAGGACCTAGTGGTGGGCGATCCGCGTTGTTGCTGCAGCGCCACCGCCGGGGGCAGTCCCTCAATCTCATCGACCTCGGGCACCGCCATCTGGTGAAACAGCCGGCGCGCGTAAGGGGAAACGGATTCAAGATAGCGGCGCTGCGCTTCCGCATAGAGCGTTCCAAACGCCAAAGACGACTTGCCGGACCCTGAAACGCCTGTGAACACCACAAGGGCGTTGCGAGTCAAGCGAGACGTCCTTTAGATTGTGCTCACGGGCGCCAAAGACACGAACAAAGTCGCCCGGAGTGCCCCTTTTCAGCTTTTCTCGGTTGTCGACGGGGGCGTCCATTTTGTCCCTTCAGCGCAAGTAAGGACAGCGGTCCAACCCGTCCAAGAGACTTGGGAAACCCTTCGAAACGGCGCAGGTTCCACAGAAGGCATTTCAAAGGGCTCGCTGAAATGTCGACGAAGCACGGAAGACGGTTCGGCTAGCTTGTCGGAGACAACTGCCCCGCTTCGTCCTGTCGGCATCGAAACCGCTCGTCGCTGTCCCAGACTACCCTATCGTCGCGATGGTCGCATGTCGGCGTCCCTGTCCAGAAACCTTGAAGCCCCTCGTCTTGCGATCCCCAAACCGTCCCAACGATGATTTGGAACGATTGCCACTTTTTCCCGTTACCGGCATGCTTCAACCCCTTGCCGTGCAGAAAAATGAAGGACTTTGCGGATGCGTCATTTTCTCCGGAAGCGATCCAGATGATGGATATCGCGCTCCAGGATGCCATCGACGCACTTCCGGAGCCGGTCAGTTCACACATCATCCATCGCTTGGCGGAAACAATCCTTCGACTCGTCCGGGATGGCGAATGCGATCCACTCGCTTTGCAGCGGTTAGCGTTGCTTGAGCTCCAGATCGGGCCGGACAGTTGACGTTGGCGGAGGGACCTTGATCAATTTTTGGGATAATGTCAGGCGCCAGATTGCCAGTACTCGCCATCTAACAATGATTTTAGCCGCGATAGCGGCGTTTTTGGCTTGGGTGGTCACCGATCTGCTCAGAGCAACTTTTGGGCTAACGGCTACTTTTCGCGCCATTCTCGAGGTCTGCGGTAACGATTGGCTCGGTCGAACTCCGTTTTTGCGCTTGCTCGGAGCAGCCTTGGCCGACGGGGGAAATCGGGCGAACGAAGGTTCGAGAGCTGACGTAAGTCGGCCATTCATGGAAGGCCGGATAGAAGCGATCATGCACAAGCAACATTGGGTCAGATGCGAATTACTCCGAAAATGAGGAGAAGGACCACGGTAACGACGGCCGAGAGGATGAGCGAGCCGAAGCAACCCAGCCGGTTTGAAAAGAAGAAGAACATGGGACTTCGCCAAACCTCAAATCGTACGGCTCGCCAGCCGGAAATTATCTTCCCGGCCGCAACACGACCTTGATCACACCATCCTTCTTGTCCCGGAACTTCTTATACATTTCCGGCGCCTCTTCGAGGCTCGCAGGATGCGTTACGACGAAGCTCGGATCGATATCGCCAGCTTCAATGAGCTTCAGAAGCGGCCTCGTATAGGCCTGCACGTGGGTTTGGCCAGTCTTGATCGTGAGTCCCTTATTCATGGCTGCACCGAGCGGTATTTTGTCGCCCATTCCTACGTAAACGCCGGGTATCGAGACCGTACCCGCCTTGCGGCAGCACATGATCGCCTCGCGGAGAACGTGAACCCTATCCGTCGCCAAAAATGCTGCGGCCTTCACTTTGTCGAGCACGGCGTCGGTCGCGCCGTGACCGGATGCCTCGCACCCGACCGCATCGATGCAGCTGTCCGGACCACGCTTGTTGGTCCGTTTCATGAGTTCATCGTAGACATCGGTTTTCGAGAAATCGATAATCTCGGCACCGCCGGCTTCTGCCATGGCCAGCCGCTCGGAGACTTCGTCGATTGCGATCACGCGTCCGGCTCCAAGCAGTAGCGCGGAGCGGATCGCGAACTGCCCTACAGGACCGCAGCCCCAGATTGCTACGGTGTCACCTGGCTCAATCTGCGCGTTCACGGCTGCCATATAGCCGGTTGGAAAGATATCAGACAGGAAAAGCGCCTGCTCATCTGTCACGTTGTCCGGTACCTTGATCGGGCCCACATCAGCCATAGGAACCCGAAGATACTCGGCCTGCCCGCCGGCGTATCCGCCCAGCATATGGCTGAAGCCGAACAGCCCCGCGGGCGATTGGCCCATGGCCTTGGCGGCCATCTCGGCATTGGGGTTGGTCCGGTCGCAGCACGAGAACAGGCCCTTCTGACAAAACCAGCACTGGCCGCAGCTGATGGTGAAAGGGACGACGACGCGATCGCCGATTTTCAAATTTTTGACTTCGGCGCCGAGTTCAATCACCTCGCCCATGTTCTCGTGGCCGAGAATATCCCCACTTTCCATGGTCGGCTGATAGCCATCAAGGAGATGGAGGTCGGAGCCGCAAATTGCGCAAGCGGTGATCTTGATCACCGCATCTCGCGGCTGCTGTATCTTGGGATCGGGCACCGTGTCGACGCGAACGTCGCCTTTGCCGTGCCAACACAATGCGCGCATGGTCGTTCTCCTTTGCGGAAACGGCATGCACAACCCCGGTCCATGTCGTCTGAGCGCAACAGGCTCAAGCTCCATACGTTCCAAATGCAGCAAGAAGATTCACAGTCGCAAGCTCGACAGCGCGCCTCTTCAAAGCAATCCAAGACTAGTCGCCGGGGACTCCGCTGTTTCACGCCTGAGCGGCTCTCCCGGGTTCGGTCTTATGCGACCGCGCGTCGCGAGCTTTAGTCCTCCTACCCAAACCTAAATACTAGCGCCTAGTAGTCTGGAGCAAATTTACGCTCAAAGCGCGCCTGCCGCGCCGTGGCCCGGGCTGGTCGCTGTAGTGCCCAGGCACTACCAGGCTTTGACCGCGGTAACGCCGTCAGAAGCGCGCCAGTGTGCACATCTCGGGCAGGACCTTGTGAATGGCGGCGAACAGCGCCGTTAGAAGTGCGAATGACGTCGCCAGAGTTAAGCCGCCGTTGTTGCAGGCAATTTGTCTTGCATTTTCAGACTATCGACGTTCAAGCCAGTGGCCTCAATTGCCAATTTGATCGCTTCGCCGAGGTTGCTCGCGATCAGATCAGCTTTTGCTGCCTCGCGGAGCCGCTCTAACTCTGCTTGATCAGTGTCCTTAAGCCAGCAACACAGTATTATGGCTGCTTTCGGCAATTTTCGACGAAGACGTCGAACGGCATAGCGCATATGAGCGGGTCCAGTCCCATCCAAGTAGACTAGGCATACTATCGAAACACCGTCTGTCTGGAGCCGAAAGATATTGGAGGTTGTCAGCGCTTCGGGTCCCTCGGCGCGAGCTGTCAGCCCGTGTGCCGTAGAGAGCTGCGCCAGCATGATGGCGGCGGCTTCATCAATTAGACTACGCCCACCTATGCATAAGATCGGCAATTCGCTCTGCCATTCGCCTGGCAGATCCTTCTTGCTGACGATTGGCAGATCTGCGTATGGCCCGTCTTCAGCCACGCTCTCTACCGCCGAGGTCGCTTCTGCGTCCGAAGTTGAGCGAACTTTTGGCGCCGGACGATCGTCCTGATCAGAAAGGTTGTTAGCAAACTTGATTGCCGCGTCTCTAATTTTTGTCAAACGCTCCTGATCGAGAGCGCCGCGCTCTGCATCCGCCTGAGCCAACTGCAAGCCCTTCAACGCTACTTCATCGTAATAGGAACTAAGTGATCTCTCTTTTAAGAACTCTTCCGCCTTATCGGAAGCTTCGGTTGGATCTCCCGCGAGCATCCGCTGATAGAAAATCTCAGGTGGAGAAAGCGCGGGCCGGTCACCAAACATCACGTCAAGAAATGCTAAGCGTTCCACATGCCGCCCGAGCACCACCAGGCAGACAGTTAAGGGAGTCGCCAACACTAGCCCGATTGGACCCCAAAGCGCGGTCCAAAACGTGGCAGACGCGACAACGGCCACTGGGGAAAGCCCGGTGCTGTGACCATAGACCATTGGCTCGATCACGTGCCCAACAATCGGCTCCACTATTAGAAAGAGGCCAAGAGTCCAAAGCAGCATCGACCATGTCGGATCCACGGCAACGGCAAGAGCCAATGGAAAGGCCGCGGCGATAGCTGCGCCGATGTAGGGCACGAATCGCAAAACAGCCGCTAAGATCCCCCAGAGGATGGCACTTGGAACACCTATGAACCATAGGCCAGCGCCAATGACTACGCCGAACGCTCCGTTCAACAGGAGTTGGATTAAGAAAAGTCGACTGAGGCGCCTGGCCGCGTCGTCGAGTGCTGCCGTCGTGCGTTGCAGGTCATGCGACCCTGCGAGCCGAATGAGCCGATTACGGAGGTCTTCCCGTTGAAGCAAGATGAAAATCACAAAGATGATAATGATACCCGTCGTAGCGAGTGGGTGCAGGAGTGGCGAGATTAGCGCCTGCAAACTCTCCAGAGCGCCAGGATCCGGTTGGCGCACTTCTACGGGCACTGGAGTAAGTGGCGTTTTGGGGTTGACTATCGTATTCGCGCCGAGTGTGGACCCGGCGTCTTTCGGCTTATCGAGTTCTTTACTCAAGTCCTTCAGCATCCCTGAGGCGCGTTCGAGCGTGCCCCGGCCAGCCGTGGTGTCTCGAAACAGCTGAATCTTCTCACTTATCGTTTATTGATAGCGCGGTAACTCACTTGCGAGTTGCGTTAATTGCGATGCAAGTAGGCTGCCTAATGCAAAGAGCAACGCAAAGGCGAGGACGACAATGCTTACGACCGCAATTGCGCGGGGAACGCGCGTTCGTTGAAGCAATCCAACAAGGGGGGCCAGGACAAAACTAAGCAGAATTGCCAGCGCAATCGGGATGACAATGTCGCGTCCGAAATAGAGCGTCATCACGATGATTACAGCCAAACCGACGTTGCTACCGCACCCTGCAGTGCAATCAATTCTTTTGAGGTACGCGCTTTGAATGGCTGATTGGCCATTTTGACCTCTGTTTAACGCGAGAAGACCGGACCGGGCTCGGCGCGTCTCCTATGCTGCTGAATTTTTCCGATGATGCCACTAGAGGAATGTCTTCGAACGCGCACGTCTCTGCGTTTGATGAACCATGCCTGTTGCAAGGACTCGTATGAATACTGTTAGCAACGCGGGCCAATTCCCGGCCTTGATTCAAGAAAGTCGGGAAAGTGCTCTCTCTGGGGTGGGCTATGGTCATCGGTGCGCTCGACGGTGCATGCACGTTATCCTGAAAAGCCAGGGAGATGCTGCAGCGCAGGTTGAACGAGCAATACTGTCGTTCGTTCCTATGCCTGAAAGCCATTTGGCTCGCTAGAAGGCATGAAAGAGGTGCGGCGACCGAGATTGGGAAAAAGGTCTACTAGCGTTTTGGAGTCGTCCGGGTTCCCTGCTACGCTACCGCATAGTCCCATTGTAGCGGAGAGAATCAGTTACGCTGCTGCTACACACTCTGGAGGGCTCAGGTCATGGACACCGAGAAGAAATCGAGCGAGCAGACTGCGGAAGAGCCCAAGAAGGATATCGGCGAGATCGTTGGCGAATTGGTGGTCAGCGGAGCCACCGTGCTGGCTCACACCGCGGCCGAGGCTGTGGTCAAACGTGTAAGGAAAGCAACAGCAAAAACCGCTCCGGCAAAAGCCATAGCAAAGGTCGTGAGACGGCGAGAAAGTCGTCCCGCGCATCAAAGGTCGCCAAAAGCAAAAGTAAGTCCAAAGCGAAATCTGGTGTGAAGAGAGCCGGCAAGAAGGTTAGTAAGAAGCCTGGTAAGAAATCAGCCACTAAGAAAACGAAGAAGAAGTCGAGAAAATCTAAACGCTGAAGGAGAATATGGTGGCTAAGAGAGCTAAGAAATCTGTTGCCAAGCAGGTAGTAAAGGCCGCGAAGTCGATGGCTAAGAAGGCAAAGAAAGCTGTCAAGAAAGTGATGCCCAAGAAGACGAAAAAGGCCAAGAAGAAGACCAAGCGCTTATGATACCGATAGATTGATTTGGAAAGGTAACCGGGCGGCGTTCGAAACATGAGCAATCCTACGCCGCCCGGCCTAGGAGGACCGTCCCTGGCTGAATCGCGACGGGGCTGAGCGGATCAAAGCAAGCGGTGCAAAGCGAGCATGGATCTACTCTAATAGAGACTACGAAGCCTACGCACCGCGAAACGCCGCGACCATGAATCGCTTCCTGCAGGTGTTGAAGGGACGCGGTGCTGGGCCCCCTATCACTCCGAGAGCGCTAATCTGAGGGATGTTATCAGACATGGATGCCGCAGCAAGAGAATCTGGCAGCAAGGATCCACCGCCAAGGGCAACTAGGCAATGTCTATCGGCTCGTATGCGGGTTCAGGCAGCCACGGTGCGGCGCCGATCACCAGATATTCAATTGTAGGAACGCCAAGCGATCCGAGTCGTTCATAATTCGGTCCGTCCGGGTTAGCCATCAGGACGGTCCTTCTGGCCGGGCGGCTCGTTTGACACCATGCAAGCGAGTCGTTCGGTTAAGCCTCACGAGTTCGGCCTGCGACAATTCCTTTTAGACGATCACGCCCTCCATCACGACCTGTGATCGTTAGCCGGGCTCCTCCCTATTGTCATGGTCAACGATTTCGTCACCCGCAGCGGCACTTTTCGGAATCGTCCTTGAGCGCATGGACGGCATCGAAAACGTAAGCCGTCGAAGCCTTAATCACATATCCACATCAGGACGTTGGCTATAACGAATTGGCGCACGAACTCGCCATGACTCCTTCAGGATTGACCACCGGGGCCCCACCTCGTCGAATGCCGGTCTGAATTACAACGAGTCAGTTGGACCAACAGCCAAAAGGCCAACGGACGATCTCGAAAAATGATTGCTCCGCCGGATCACGCATTGTGGATGGACCGATAGCAGTAAGTGGGCACCCACGCGGTGTTCATGTTTCCATCGTGACGCCGAACTTTCCATACTGGCTAATTGGCTTTCGGAGGGCTTAGATCGGTTCGAGTATAAATCGCTCCCGCATTTGCATTTCTCCGTGACGCCCTTCATCCTGTACTTTTATCCATTCGCTCTCAGATCGGCGTCACATTTGTCTTTGCCAGTATGAACGACTGTTCAATAACTTACACCAATTTAATGTCGCACATCGGAACGTAAGCTATGCGCATCAATTAGCACCCCACATGTAACCGGGAGTGTTCAAATGAATAAATTAGCAATCGTAGCCGTCGGTGCAGCAGCGCTGCTCGGTGGTTCCGCCGCAAATGCATCAGACAATGCGGCGCAGGCGAAAGCGTCAACCGTAACCCAGCAGTCTACCGATATCAGCTCTCAGCGTCGGCATTATCGTCACTACGGACATCGTGGCTATCGTCCGTACTACGGCAACAGCTACGGCTATTACGCGCCCCGTCCCCACTATGGTGGCGGATACGGCGGCGGACCCTACTATGGCAGAGGCTATGGATATGGTGGCCCGAGCGTTTCGTTCGGCTTCGGTGGTGGCCCGGGCTGGTACTAGGAACAAGAAGCCCGCAGCGATGCGGGCTTTTTCTTTGCTGCGAAAGATAATCACCGGCCTTGGGCAGATTTAGAGGCGTGAACGTTCGACCGGCAAACGTACTTTCAAACCCTCAATGTGCGGACGCCTCGCTCTTGTGATCCACCTTGTGCCGGCTCTGAGGGTACTAGAGCTCGTTTATCCTGCATGGACTGTCATTCACGCTGCCTGCGCACCCATGTCGTAACAGGGCGCGGTCGTCGGGTCGAGCGGGTCCGGTCCCATCATGCCCTGGAAGAGCAGCGAGGCGTCGTGCACGGAGCGCGCCAACGGCCCCACCGTATCCATCGACGGGCTAAGCGGCACGATGCCGTTCAGGCTGACTCGACCGAAGGTGGTTTTCAGCCCGAACAGATTGTTGAAGCCTGCGGGTCCGCGCACCGAGCCGCCGGTATCGATGCCCACAGCCATCGTCGCCAACCGCGCGGCTACCGCCACCGCAGATCCACTGCTCGACCCTCCGGGCGTGTACGGCACCTCGCCTCCCCACGGATTTCTTGGCGTTCCGAGATGCGCATTCCCCACCCGCCAAATGCGAACTCGACCGTGTGTACCTTGCCTAGAATGATTGCGCCTTGCGCCACGAGCTTTTTGATGATCGTTGCGGAGCGCTTTGCCACATAGTGACGGCGCGTGGCCGATCCCGCGGTACACACCTTGCCTTCGATTTCGATGAGATCCTTGATGGCTATCGGGATTCCATCCAGCGGTCCGAGCGGCGCAGCCTCAAGATAGCGTCGCGCCGACTGCGCTGCCGCCAGCCGGGCTTCCTCCGCGTAGACATCGATGAAGGCATGGACCTTGCCGTTCAGGGCAGCGATACGAGTGAGATGGGATTCCACCGCATCATCGGGTTTTAGCGTGCCATTCCGGTAACCTGACCCGAGTTCCGCAGCAGTGAGAAAACTCAGGCCATCCAAAGCGTCCGTCGACGCAGAACTCTTGTTCATCTGTCAGAATGTCCATCAAATCATGCCGAGCCACGTCCGTTTGTCTTTCTTGCCCGCTCCGTTACGCAGCTATCCGGTCGCGAAACCCACAGCACAGCGGGTTCAGGCACAGAGCCAAAAACAAACTCGTTGGTCAACCCGTGCTAATCAGAGATCGTCACTAACGGTTGGACGCTTCCCGTCGATACCCGGTCTAATCACGTTGGCAGATGGTGGCACTGTCGTCTAATGATTTGCAGCGATAGTCTGATCGATCGCCGAGATCAAGCAAGTCAATCGCCGAGCCGCCAGGTCCTCGGACCAATGCAGGGGGAGCACCTCATCGCAGGATCCGATTATCTGTTCGTTTTAATTCATTAGACATGAATTGAAGCTCTTTGCGAGCATCTGGGCCACGCGCAGTATCTCACCCAGGTGGCTTCAATGACTCAGCGACAATCCAAAATCATCGTCCCAGGTGCAATCATCGTGTTCGCCTTCGCCACTCTGGTCGGTACACTCCCCGCGGTTGCGCAAGACTTCCCGACACGAATTGTCACAATGGTCGTTCCAGCGCCAGCGGGCGGTACGACAGACATAGCGGCCCGATTGTTGAGCGAGGGCCTTTCGCGCCGACTTAGCCAGCCCTTCGTGATCGAGAACAAGGGCGGGGCGAGCGGAAATGTCGCCACTGCGCAGGTCGCGCGCTCGGCACCCGATGGATATTCCCTGCTCGTTACCTATTCTGGCTATCATGTCACGAACCCGGCCCTGTTTCCGCGGCTCAACTGGGATCCAATAAAAGACTTTTCTCCGGTCGCTAATGTAGTTACGGCGCCGTACGTCATCGTGGTGCGTAAGGATCTTCCCGTAAAAACGCTGGAGAACTTATCGCCTACGCCAGGGCAAACCCCGGTAAACTGAACTACGGCTCATCCGGCCGGGGCACAATCCATCACATTGGCGGCGAAATGCTGGCGATGTTGGCGGGCGCGAAAATGGTCCACATCCCATATCGAGGGGCCGCTCCAGCTCTAAACGATCTGCTCGCCGGGACCATCGACCTATTTTTTACATCCCCACCTACTATCGTGGGGCAAGTTCAAAGCGGTATGATCCGCGCGCTCGCGATCGCCAGTAAGCAGCGACACCCTATCCTGCCAAATGTTCCGACCACTGCCGAATTGGGATTTCCCGGGTTTGAGGTCGACGCCTGGTTCGGGGTATACGCACCTGCCAAGACGCCCAAGCCCATTATCGATAAATTGACTATCGAAATCAAAGCCTTGATGGAAACCCCCGAATTCCGGAATCGCGTTGAAGAACTTGGTTCCTACCCCACGTACATGCCACCCGATGAATTTGCGGCTTTTACTGCGGCCCAAATCGAACATTGGTCGAAGGCCATCAAGGCCGCTGGCATTACCTTGGACTGATTGCTTACATCGCGATGAGACTTCAAGCGATCGTCGACTTAAGATTGACAATCCGCGCCTAGAGACAAATCCAAAGTTGGGTTCAGGCTCGCGCCAGCGCCTGCTCTCCCGTCGGCCAGAATGCGATGCTGGCGTGGGCACGCACTGCCGAAAGGAACATCCCGATCGTTCAGCAACGGGACGGTAGTTGCGACCGATGTGAAGGCGCCGGAGCATATCGAGGGCATCAGCGACCTCTAGCGCGGCCGCATACAGAACTATTTGGTAGAACCCATCGAAAGCGAGTGATCAAGGGCCAGAGCCTCATAGACAATCTCGAGCGTTCCATCCGCCCGCTCGCATTCAACCGGAGTAACACGTTGCGACGGAGGCGGCGAGCATTTGGGCCACCGTCGCGTGCTTGACCGAGACTGGAGTCGAACGACATCGACCCGCTCGCGAATCTGACCAGCGTTCTTACACGTATCCGTCAATGGGTACCCAACCGCGATATCGATCAGTTGCTGCCGTGGACGTTTAGAACGTAAGAACTCAGATGAGCTGCGGCATCGACTGCGCTGTCGAGGCCGTCGTCGTGATCTCAGGTCGGATCGAAGCTGCCCTCGCCTTCTTTGATCGACGTCGGCCCGTCTTCGGGCCTTCATCAATCCTATCCGGAAACGGAAAAGCGCGGCGCCGTGTGACGCCGCGCTAGAGTTTTGCTGAAGAGCGCAACCAGTTCGATCGCGCTCCTCTGATGGTTATACCTGTCGACTAGCCGTTCGGCTTGAACACGCCCTCGACAGTCTTTGGCCCATGCGGATCGTCGAGAGACAGTCCGCCTTTGACCTTCGACCCTGGGTCGGGCGTTTGACTGCCCGCGCCTGTGTGGCCACTTCCTGTCGCGCCGCCCGCCGAGAAGTCGTGCGGCTGCAGGTCCTGCACCCCACCAAGGATAGCGAGCGTAGGCGGTACCTTCGACCCGTGGGCAATGTTGCCCTGCGTGCCGCTGATGAAGGTCATCTGCCCAGAGGCGCCAGTGGAGACATCGGCAGCATTGATGCCCACTTTGGTCGACTTTTGGTGGCCCGGGTTGCTCGGATCGGTACCAGAGGGTCCGGTTTCGCCTCCCTCCGGGCCGTTGCCGAGGCCGTTGTTACCCCGCGGACCCGTAGCTCCACCGTTTGGACCTCTCGAACCAGTCGCACCTGTCGAGCCGGTGGCACCTGTCGAGCCGGTGGCACCCGTCGAGCCGGTCGCACCTGTCGAGCCGGTTGCACCTGTCGAGCCGGTTGCACCCGTCGAGCCGGTTGCACCCGTCGAGCCGGTGGCTCCCGTCGAGCCGGTTGCTCCCGTCGAGCCAGTTGCACCCGTTGAGCCGGTGGCACCCGTCGAGCCGGTGGCTCCCGTCGAACCGGTCGCTCCCGTCGAGCCGGTCGCACCTGTCGAGCCGGTCGCACCTGTCGAGCCGGTTGCTCCCGTCGAGCCGGTGGCACCCGTCGAGCCGGTTGCTCCCGTCGAACCAGTCGCACCGGTCGAGCCAGTCGCACCTGTCGAACCAGTGGCACCTGTCGAGCCGGTGGCACCTGTCGCTCCTGTCGCGCCAGTTGCCCCCGGGGGACCACTCGCAATACTTACGGTTACGCCTTCAGATACGTAATACGACCTGTTTCCAGAAGCGGACCCTTCCGAAAAGCTAGTGACGGTCGTGCCACTGCTATCGGTAATTTGCAAAGCCGTCAGATCTGAGCCCGTCGCTTCCGCGACAGCAAAGTCCCAAGTGCCTGCGGGGAGAGCTACCGTGAAAGCGAAATCCTGATCCCCATCAGTATTCAGCGGATCGCCAGATGCCTCTGGTTGCGTTGATCCAAGTAAGATCCAGCTATCCGTGTTGGTACCACTGATGCTGGCAGGCCTGTAATAAATATAAACGGCCTGATTGCTCGTTCCGTTAATGGTGCCAGTAATGGTAATAACGCCAAGGGGATCTGCCATTGCTCTAACTCTCTTGACTGGGATTTCGCAACAGTTACGCAACGTTCAACTGGGTACGCGACGACAGACCCCGAAAGGCTGCCGTTAGATCAGGGTGACGAGAAGTCTTGTGCCTGCGGAGGTTATTGTTGCTTCAAGAGAGTATTTCTGGCCCGAAACCAGATCCATCTGAAACAAGTTAAATGCCACTTCCGTTGGCACTCCAATGACGTAAGTCCCCCTCAGATGGTGTTTGTTAAACGCGACGTTTGGGACAGCGGCGCAACCGAGCTCACCTACCGACCTGAGACGCCGCCGTTATCGTTACGTCGTGAGCGACGAAACGCCCGTTACCGGCGCTCTCTGTTTTGAAAGAGTATTTCCTGGCCGACACCAGGTCGGTCAGTGACAAGTTAGACGCTGCTTCTGGTGACGAGTTCTGAAGCCGGACCTCAATCGCATAAGTTCCGGGTTGGATGCTTGTTCTAAAAGCGAAACTGTTGCTCGCATCCGGGGCCGCCTTCGGTTGCAGGAACGGATCCGTAAGCGGCAGAGTAGTCGTCGTCCCCAAGATGGCGAATTCACCTTCGCCGCGCCGAATCCTAATTTCGACGTTGCTGCTTGCCTGAGCTCGCCCGACCACCTCTACGAAACCGTAGCCCGCCAGCGGTCCTTTCGCTCCTCCGTTGCCATGGTTCGCCTCATCCAACGAGGCCGGCCCGGGGCGTTCACCGGTGGCACTAACATTTCTGATATTCAGTTCGACCATTGATCCTCCAGCGAAACTAGGAGCCTTCATGGGACTTGCAATTTCGCACCAGATAATTCGCACCACAAACACGCGCAAATTACCTGTACCGCCTGATGCGCTGAGTCAATTACATCGCCGCTAGCACGACATATGTGCACGCATGTTCCGCATCAGCCAACGGCAACCTCACTGGCAACTGTCCGCGTTGGTTTGTCTGTAGGCGCTCGGAAACAAAAATTTACTTGCGCCACACCTCGGCTGTTTCAATTGACGAACTTCGAGCGGCGCAGCCGACTGAACTGCCTTCGCCTGTTCCCATCGCACCAATCGACGAACGCGCCGATGCATTCGGTTCCACGACATACCCCTTTCGAGTTACCTCGAAATGTCTTCGCTGGCCGGTGCGCCTGCCCGACGCCCCTTAAGCGATTACGGCTGGCTCGAGTTAGCAAACTAGGGTGTTCTTTTCTTTCCCCTCGGCATTATTGAAGGAACCGAAGACGAGGTAGGCGCAGACCGAATTTGAATGTAGAGTGGTTATGCTGCTTGCGCGCAGATGAGCAGATGATAAGTAGCGGTTGCGCTGCCGTATCGTCCAGAGTTGAGAGATGCATCGAGAGTAGGTCTTCACGTGAATCCTCGGCCTGACAGCCAACATCCGGACACTTGCCGCGGGGAAACGCCCACTGGCACAATGCCGGACGGGCAAGTCAGGCATGACGCAGCTAAGGCGCGCGTGGATGCGCTCGCCGTTGTTGCTCAGCACCACGGCGTCGAACTAGATCGCAAAGCGCTACGCGTTTCCCCCGGCGAGGTACCCTCTCCCGCGGCTCTCGTCACTTGGGCGCGCGAGGGCGGACTATGGGCAAAAGCGACGCGCCTGCGCTGGCGCCACCTGATCCGCATGCAGTCGGACGCCCCAGTTGTGCTCTTGTTTTCCGACGGTGGTGCGGGCGTCCTCGTCTCGCGCGACGCCAATGCTGGCACCATATACTTACGGGATCCGAGCCGTCCCGGTGAAGAGCCCGTCGCCATCGATGAGCTTCGCCTCGCAAACGTCTGGCATGGGGATGTATTGCTCCTGCGGCGTGAGCGAGGCACATCTGCCGATGAGGAGCCATTCTCGTTCTCTTGGATGATGGGTCGCGTTCTGGAAGAGCGCCGCAATCTGCGCGAGATCGCCGCAGCCTCAATCAGCTTGAGTGTCCTGCAGATCGTGCCGCCTTTCCTTATCATGGTCGCCATCGATCGGGTGATTACGCATCAGGCCATGGCGACGCTGGGCATGATCTCGCTGATACTGATCCTCATCACGGCCTACGACACGCTGCTTGGGTACGCGCGTCGCGAGATCATCGAGGTCACCGCGACGCGGATTGACGCGCGGTTGGGGATGCACGTTTTCCGGCGATTGCTGGCACTGCCAATGGACTTTTTCGAGCGCCATCCGACCGGCGAAACGGCCCGCAAAGTCGGCCAAATCTTCAACATCCGCAGCTTCTTCACCGGCAAGCTCGTTAGCACGTTTCTCGACGTATTCACCCTGATCGCTCTTCTGCCATTCCTGTTCTGGATGAGTGCGACGCTCGCCTGGATGGTGCTCGTAGCATCTGCCCTCGTTGCTCTCGTGGTATTCGCATTTTTACCTGCGATAAGGCAGGTTTTTGCGCGCCTCGTGATAGCTGAAAACCGTAAGAATTCGGTGCTCGTCGAGACGGTGTATGGCATGCGAACCGTCAAGTCGCTCGCAATCGAAAAGGTGCGTAACGAGGAGTGGGACGCGCGCGTGGCTGAGGCAGGCCAAGCGCGTCTCGACGCCGGTCGCATCTCGAACGTCGCGCAGACCATCGTGAGCCCAATCGAGGCGTTCATCAATCGCGGCGTTCTGCTTGTTGGCTGCTACATCCTCATTGCTTCGCCTCCCGGGAGCACCGCGATTACCGGCGGTGCTCTCATCGCGTTCTTAATGCTCGGCGCACGAGTAGCAAGCCCGCTGATTGGTCTGGCAAAGCTCATGCAGGATATCGAAGAAGTTCGCCTTTCGGTGAGCGAGGTCGCGGATGTTCTCAACCATCCGACAGAAGCCGCGGCGATGCGGACCGGTCTTCGGCCGAAATTTGATGGTGCGATTGCATTCCAGGACCTCACCTTCACCTATCCTGGGTCGTCCGTGCCGGCGCTTGACCGCATCTCGTTCGAAGTTCCAGCGGGAACCATGCTCGGCCTCGTCGGTCGCAGCGGCTCGGGGAAATCGACGATCGCGCGCCTCCTTCAGGGCATTAACCGCGAGTATAGCGGTTACCTTAAGATCGACGGCACCGATCTACGGGAGATCAATCTAACGCACCTGCGCAGCAGCTTTGGAGTAGTGATGCAGGACAATTTCCTGTTTCGCGGCACTGTGCGGGATAACATCATTGCCAGCCGACCTGGCTTGACACTTGAGCATGCCGTGCAGGCGGCCCGTCTTGCGGGTGCCGAGGAGTTTATCGAGCGGCTGCCGCGCGGGTACGAGACTTGGCTCGAGGAAACCTCGTCCAACCTGTCGGGGGGACAGCGCCAGCGTCTTGCCATCGCGCGCGCGCTCGTCTCCGATCCGCGCCTTATGATTTTAGATGAGGCGACCAGCGCGCTCGATCCCGAGAGTGAGGCCCTTGTCAACGCGAACCTTTTGCGCATCGCCAAGGGGCGGACGATGATCATCGTCTCGCACCGGTTGTCCTCGCTGGTCGACTGCGACCAGATCCTCATCCTTGACAAGGGTAAGGTCGTCGATATCGGCCCACACGAGGAAGTGCTTGATCGCTGCGCCGTTTATCGACAACTGTGGCAGCAGCAACACCGGCATTTGGAGGGCGGGCGCCCACGTCCGCTTAAGTCCGCCACGACACGAGAGTGACGATTATGGCCAGGCGCTCGGTCACCACTCGCGGATTGTTGCTAAACCCAAGGAAGCGCGGGCCCACGCAACCGATACTGGCGGCGCTCTTCGAATTTCAGGCCGAGGTCCACCTGTTTACGTCACTCGAGCTTCTTTGAATGGTTCACCAAGCAAGGCCATAGAATGAGTTTCGTTGATCGTCTGATCGCGCCAGTCTCAATATCGGCCCGCGCCCGGCGTGGGATTGAGCTCCTCGAATCCGGCCGCGCGGCTGAAGGCTTCCATCAACTCGCCTACGCCGCCCGCGGCGGCTGTATTGAGGCGCAGTATCGAGTCGGGCGATGCTATCACGAGGGCACCGGCGTGCCACAAGCGACCACGGAGGCGGTACGCTGGCTCCAACGTGCTGCGGAAGCCGGTTCAGCGGACGCCCAGTTTTATCTCGCGCTTCTGTATGTTCAAGGCGTGATCAACCCTGAGCAGTCGAGTGCGGCTCTCTTTACCGTCCACAATGAAAGTGGCGGCCCAGATTTCTTCACGGCACTTAACTGGGCGCGCCGCGCCGCCGAGGGCAACTCGGCCGAGGGCCAGGCGCTTCTGGGATATATTCTAACTTCCGGCCCCGATACCATAACCGACGAGCTGGAAGCTGAGCGCTGGTACGCGCGTTCAGCGAAAGCCGGCTGTCCTCAAGGGTCTCTTGGGCTTGGGCTCGCCCTGCTTCGCCGGGCACAGGACGAGCGGACACAAAAGGAAGCAGCTGAACAGATCGCGAAAGCTTCAGCGGCCGGCATTCCGACGGCACTCTATCTCATCGCTGTGCTCACGGAATTTGGCATAGGCGTGGGGGGCGAACTCACTCGAGCCGTCGAGCTTTATCGTCTCGCTGCCGACAAAGGCGTGCGCCTAGCGCAAAGGCGTTTGGGCGTGGCCCTCATCAATGGTCACGGTATCGAGCGCAACCTGGTCGAAGGCGAAACCTGGCTGCGCCGGGCCGCACTTGCCGGCGACGCAGAGGCAGCCGCCCGGGTCGGCCTTCTCTACGCTCGCGGAGGCGAATTGCCACCTAACTATGTCGAAGCCGTAGCATGGCTCGAGCGCGCCGCCGAAGGAGGTTACGCGCCAGCTGCGAGGACTTTGGGTCAGCTCTACTCGATCGGCACCGCCGTCGGCCGCGATCTGGACCTCGCAAATTTCTGGCTGGAACGTGCAGCCGAACTTGGTAACGAGGCGTCGAAAGCCGACTTTGCGAATCTCGTGCTCCGCGGCGGCGGAAAATCCGGCGATCAGGCCAAGACTCGTCATTGGTTCCAAGAGGCCGCCGAGACGGGGGACCTTATAGCCGCCTTCAATTTCGCCGTCTGCATCGCTGAAGGAATCGGGATCGAGCGCGATGAGACCGCGGCTGCGCTGTGGCTTCGCCGCGCGGCAGTGGGCGTCCCGACTGCCCAATACTGGTATGGTAGGATCTTGATCGAAGGTCGTGGCGTCCCAGAAAACATAGTCGAAGGGCGAATGTGGCTGAGACGCGCCGCCGACGCCGGGATCGTCGATGCGCAAGTTCTTCTCGGCGAGATGCTTGTAAACGGCCGAGGCGGACCACCCGACCATCGCACGGCCCGCGCGCTATTTGAAAAAGCTACTAGTCAGGGCCACATTGGGGCGATGTTTGCGCTCGGTGCGCTTTACCATGGCGGTCATGATATCGCGGCAGATCCTGGTCTGGCGCAGCGCTGGTTTCGCGAGGCGGCGCAGCGCGGCCACCCACGGGCGCAACTGATGCTCGGCCGATATCTCCTCGGCGGCGCTGCGGGCCGGACTGATCTTGCCGAAGCACGGCAATGGTTCGAGGCGGCTGAAGCCCAAGGGGTGACTGAAGCGGCGCTTGAGTTAACACGTCTTGCTAAAGAACCGGGCGGAGAGGCTCACAATTTGAAAGGAAGTGCCTCGGCCGCGTAGTCAACAGGAAGATCTACATGCGGGATCAGAAATGAATTTTTCTCGCGTTTGGTGGCGCAAGCTAGCAAAGCCTGAACCTGAGCGACGCGAAGGCACTGGCTAAACTAAAACGCGTTCGGCGAAAGCTTTAATCCAATATGGTATAGAATGACCAAGTACTACCCGCTCATCGATAAGGCTGTCACCGAGCTGGCGCACAATACCGGCGAGGCTCGGCGTGAGCTTTATGAGCGCACTCGCTCCGCCTTCATCCGGCATTCGGTCAACCAAAATCCGCCGCTCACGAAAACAGAGCTGATATGTGAGCATCTCGCCCTTGAGGAAGCGATCCAGAAGGTAGAGGCCGCTCGCAGTCGCACTGACCCGCCCAGCGGCGAAGCCTTTTCGGCGGCGGCGGTTGGGCAGATTCCAAACGGCGATCGCTCCCCGGCCCTGCAACCAGTATCGGCCGCAGTTACTGTACTCAGTCGCGAGCCTGTCCAACCGCCGCAGCGTGAGCAGCCTGTAGTCACGCGCCGCGAGAAAGTAGAAGTATTCCCCCGTTCGATGGTGTTCCCCGCCAACATCGAAACAGCGTCGGCCGCAACCCAGGCTGCGGATCCGAAGCGGGCGCCATCGCCCCTGCGCAAGCGCTTCAGTTTGTTTTTGGGTCGCAAGCAGGAAATGCCGTCGGTTCCGCCGCCATTTGGGTTCAAGTCTTCGAGCACCGCGCGAAAGGTTCTAGCCAAGCCTACGGCCGGAAGCATTCGTTGGCCCTCTATTCCCACAGTCCCTGCCATAAAACGATTATTCAGCGATCGTAATAAAGTCGATGTGCAACCGTCGTCGCTCCTGGAATTTGAGTCCCCGACGGCAGCGCTTGTCGAAGCACCGATCAAGCCCGCGGCGCGAAGCATGCTCTGGACGGTTGTCTCGGCGATCCTGGCCTCGATGGCGGTGGCTGCGCTGTTTCCTATTGATATGGTCGTGACCGGCTCGGGACGTGTCGTGTCGCTTCAGGCGACCAATGTCGTGCAACCGCTTGAGACGGCTATTGTGCGCGCGATCAACGTGCGCGAGGGCCAAACCGTGCGCGCCGGAGAGCTGCTGGCTCGCCTCGACCCGACCTTCTCCGCGGCCGACGTAAGCGCCCTCCAGACACAGGTGAAAAGCTTTCAGGCAGAGGTCGACCGGCTCACGGCTGAAGCTTCCGGGACGCCGTACCAGCCGACAAGCGCTGATACCTCCACGGTCCTGCAAGTTGCGATGTATGGCCAGCGCCAGGCGCAGTATCGGTTTCAGATTGAGAGCTACAACCAGAAACTCAGCGGGCTTCAAGCGCAGATAACCCGCGCTGAGCACGACGTCGCGGCATTTGGCCAACGCCACCGGATCGCGAGCGTGCTCGAGTCAAAGCGCCGGGAACTCGAGCGGTTGCAGGTCGGCAGCCAAGTGAACCGCTTAATCGCGGAAGACCAAGCCATCGAGATGCAACGCAACTTGACGGACGCGACGGGCGCAGCCGAGCGCGCCCGCCGCGACCTCGACCAGTTGGTGGCCGAGCGTGACGGCTACGAACAGCAGTGGAAGGCGAAAATCAGCGAGGAACTCACCTTGCGCAGGCGGAGCCTTAGCGATGCAACTGAAAGCCTGCGCAAGGCTACCCTTCGACGCGAACTCGTTGACTTACGCGCCGACCAGGACGCAGTGGTCCTCAGTGTGGCTAAGGTCTCGGTCGGCTCGGTGATGCAATCCGGCGAGCAGCTGATCACTCTCGTGCCGAGCGATGCGCCGCTGGAGGTGGAAATGCGTATCGCCACGGCCGACGCCGGCTACGTCCACGCCGGACAGAAGGTTGCGATCAAATTCGACACTTTCCCGTTCGTCCAATACGGCATGGCCGAGGGGACAGTCCGATTTATCAGCCCCGATAGCTTCGGCGGCGGGCAAGATACGCAGCGTGGAACCGTCGTCACTCAAGGCGATAGCTCTGCGGTCTTCTACAAAGCGCGCGCGGCCATTGATGAGCTCAAGATGCACGGTGTACCCGGCGGCTTCCAGCTCAAGCCGGGCATGACCGTTACTGCCGACGTCAAGGCGGGCAAGCGGACCTTGCTGACCTATTTGTTCGCGCGGGTAATGCCAGCTGGCCTCGAGGGAATGCGCGAACCTTGATTTTGCATGGTTCACCAAGCAAGGCCAAACCAGGTCCTGGCAGCCGTTTTCCGAGGCGACGCAGCCTCAGCGGCGCTGGTTGGACAGGCGGCGTCCTGGAACGACCGCCGGCAGAGTTTGGCGCTTATCGCGCGGAATCCATAGCCAATATGGCGCTCAGCGAGGGCGGTGTCAGTTTGCCCGCTATTGCCCCTCATGACCAATTGCCATTGACTACGGCAGGTGCAGCCGATGCCATCCTGTTACTCGAGCAGTATGGTGCAAAACAAGCGCGGGCCCGGCGGACGGTTACGTTAACGGGTAATGATCGGCGATGACGAACCCCAAGACACTGTGTCTCAACATGATCGTCAAGAACGAGATGGCGAATATCGCACGCTGTCTGAATTCTGTCGCGGACCACATTGGCTGCTGGGTGATAGGCGACACGGGTTCCACTGACGGAACCCAACAATTTATTCGAGAGTTCTTCGCAGCACGCGGCATCCGTGGCGAACTCCATGAATTCGCGTTTATCAATTTTGCCCAAGCGCGCAACGAGGCGCTTACTCGCGCCCGCACCTCCACGCTGATATTTGACTACCTCCTGCTTACCGACGCCGATATGGAGCTGAGGGTCATCGACCCTGCCTTCGTCAACCAGCTCAGAGGAGATGCCTATCAGGTTCTGCAGCGCGCCGGGATCAGCTACTGGAACGTACGGCTCCTGCGGCGCGAGGCCGACGCAGACTATAAGGGGGTGACACACGAATTTCTCGATGTGCGAGGTGGCAGTACGGTGCAGCTTGCTGAGATCGAATTCATCGATCACGCAAGCGGATCGAATCGAGTCGAGAAGGTCGACCGCGATGCGCGCCTGTTACGGGCCGCGCTGGTCGAGGAGATCGACGCCGGCATGGTATCGCGTTACACATTCTATCTCGCCAACACGCTTCGCGACGGCGGACGCAAGGAGGAAGCGCTACAAGAGTACCTTAAACGCGCCGATCTTGGCGGGTGGCAGGAAGAAGTGTTCATGAGCCTCTTCTATGCTGCGCAAATCAAAGAGGAGTTAAAGTATCACGAAGAGGATATAATCGCGGCATACCGCCGTGCCTCCGACCGCCTTCCAAGCCGCGCCGAAGCACTTCACGCCGCTGCGCGATTCTGCCGCGACCAGAAACGATACGTTGAGGCCTATCAATTCGCTCGCGAGGGCCTGCAGATTGCGTATCCCAAATCTGGGCTGTTCGTCTTCGACTGGATCTACGACTACGGCCTGCTCGATGAGTTGTCGATCGCCGCGTACTGGACCGGACGCTTCGCGGAGTCGAAGGAACTCTGCGGGCGCCTACTAAGCAACGAAAAGATTCCCCCTGGTGACCGTGAACGGATCGCTGGCAACTTGCGTTTCGCGGAGGAACGTGTTGGCGAACTCACGCTGCCGGAAGGCGAAGTCTCTTGGGATGCCGCACTCCGTGTTGCTGTGCACGCCGAAGAGTTGGGTTGCCCGGCTGCGGACGTCGCGGCTGCCTACGAACGGGCCTTCGAATTGCATCAGGAGGACTCCGCGAACCTTCTTCGTGCAGCTCGCTTTTGCCGCAAGGCCGGACTAAACACCCCGGGAGCGTACTTCGCGGAGCTTGGCCTGGCGCAGACGGATCGCGAAGGCGAATTGAGTTCGCATCTAAGAATCGAGTTGATCGAAGAACTGTCGATCACGGCCAATTATTCCGACAATCCTCTGCGTTACGCGCTCGGCCACTCCGCCTGCGAATGGTTGGCGCTGTCGCGCGCCGTACCGGAAGGAATGCGCGAGCTAGCCCACCGCAACTTAGCATTCTACGCGAAAGGTGCTCAACAGCTTTTTCCTTCCTTCAGGCCAACACGCATCAATTTCGGTGCTCCAGCGGGATACGCCTGTCTGAATCCTTCTGTTGCTCGATTTGGCGACCAGCTCGTCTTGATTCAGCGTACCGCGAACTACACGGTGACGCCGGACGGCGCGCGCTACCACATCCAAAAAGGCTCAAGCGTTCACACTCGAAACTTCTTGCTGACCCTCGACGACGAGTTTGATGTCACTTCTTCCAGCGAGATCTTGCCACCTCACGACATGCCCGAGCCCGTGTTCCCCGCAGTGCTCGGTTTCGAAGACATGCGGCTCACCGAATGGCAAGGAAGTTTGTGGACTTCTTCGACAGTCCGCGAATCGAATCCGCAAGGTCTCTGCGAACAATTCCTTGCCCGAATTGAGCCAGCCCACATCGGCGCCGCTCGATTAGCCGATTGGCGAGTCATGCGGCCGGAGCATCAGCTCACTCACGAGAAAAACTGGATGCCTTGGCGATGCAGCGATGAGTTACAGTTTCTCGCCTCCTGCGATCCAAGTCAGGTGCGCGACCCCTACGGTAAGCTCATCTCAGAATCGCGGCCTCCTGCGAGCCTCGCACACTTTCGAGGCGGCTCGCAGGTCATCCCGTTCGGCGACGGCTGGCTCGCGGTAGTGCACGAGGTCTCGATAGCAGGAAGCGCGCGCACGTACCTGCACCGCTTTATCAAGCTCGACCGAGCCGGCACCGTACTCGGGATCAGCCCGCGGCATTTCCTGCTTCGCAAGGGAATCGAATTTGTTGCTGGCCTAGCTTGGCATCCGAACGGTGAGCAATTATTGGTCAGCTTCGGAGTTAATGACGCTGAGTCTTGGCTGGCCACGATTTCGAGTTCCGACATTGAAGCATCGCTGCACCGGCTGGACGCAGAGTGGCGAACGGTACTTAGACCGTTGACGCCGATATCTCTATGTAAACCGTTGACGTCAGGAGAGAGAAGCATCAACGAGTTCGTTATTGGCCAGACAAATAAAGCCTTGCGCAACTATATGCAGGTCGATTTCGCAACGTCGTCATTACTAAGGGCGGGCCTACCGATACATCCCGACCGCCCGAAAGCGTGGGACACGTTGCTAGCGGTTTGCCTAGCGCAAGGTCTGGTCGACCCTCGTTCCGCCGTTCTCGATGCCGGGTCAGGTTTGGAGTCCGCTTTCCTTCCAAGTCTCGCGATGAGCGGTTTCGATAATCTGTGGGGAATAAACCTGCTCTTCAACAAGCCGGTTAAAATCGGAAGCATAACTTATGAGTACGGCGACATCACTGGAACCGTCTATCCGCGTGGTCAATTCAGCTTTGTTGCCTGCCTTAGTGTGATTGAACACGGCGTCGACACAAGGATATTTTTGCAGGAAATGGCGAGAATCATCCGGTCTGGTGGCTTCCTCTTTGTATCCACCGATTATTGGCCCGATGCCGTTGATACGAGTAGTGTGACAATGTTCGGCGCTCCTTTCACCATTTTTAACCGGACCGACCTGGCACGTCTGATCAAGCAAGCTTCCGAATGCGGATTTAGACTGTATGGAGGTGAAGAGCATTTCGACGCAGACGAGCAGGTTGTAGACAACATGGGACTGAAGTACACCTTCGCGAACTGCTTCTTCCAGAGGATATAGTGTTTTGGGGATGTAGCCCCAACACTCAGCAATGAGCAGAACACTGGCGTTCTGAACCGCCCCGGGATTGTCGAAGCCGGTTGCTCCCCCTGACGTAGTCGCGTTGGTATGCTGCCCATGGGTCCAGAGCGTTCGGTGGCGAACTCGACGGCTTGGAAGTTCGCCATGGTCCGCGCTGGTGGATCAACTCTGAGATCGGCGCAAAAGGGCGACGCAGACCATTCGAGCGCTGAAACGCGAAATATGGTTTCAGCAACATTATGCAGGCTGAAAAACGGCTTTCCTTCAATGTTGAAATGAGTTGAACTTGAGACGGACCTTAGTGAGTTGATAAAAGTTGATATCGGAACTTGGCCAATTGATCTTGCACGGCAACTCCAACGTTTTTTGGCACAGATGTCACCCGAAACGATAAATCGATGCTCCCTCTTGACCGCGCCAATCGAACTCACCGGCAACTGGGGCCACATGATTCCGGACGCAGCTTTGCACGTGGTTGAGCGCATGCGAGCAGCCTGCTTTGATGGCGCACGCCTTGTCTCGGATGACCAACCCGACCGCCTCCGCATTGAGGAACGCACGTCGGGGTCGCCCGCTGTCTGGCTTCACGCAGATCCGTCCAACACCGGCTGGATCATTGTGAATATCGGTGAACGCGACTGGTCACAGCTGGCCTATCAGTTCGGCCATGAACTCGGCCACGTGACCGCCAACTCATGGCGCCCTGATGCCAAGCCGGCGGCTCCCAGCCAATGGTTTGAAGAGGCCCTGGTCGAGGCATTTTCGCTGCGCGGCCTTGCGCTCCTGGCAGACGGCTGGTCAAAGGATCCGCCGTTCAAGGACGATAGCGGGTTCGGGGCAGCGGTGGCCACCTACCGGCAAAACATCGTCGAGCGCTACGGCAAGCTTGCGATCGAACAAGGCAATCCAAAAAACCTCAGCATGTGGTTTAAGCAACATCGCCCGGCAATGGAAGCGCAGCCGGGTCTGAATGCCTTCGCACAAGCGGCATCGCTCACGATCCTCGCCGAGTATGAACGCAACCCCGCCGGCATCGAAGCGCTTGGGGCGCTGAACAGGTGGGAAGCCCGCAGCGCACTACCGATAGAAAGGTATTTCGAGGCCTGGAAGGTAAGCTGCAAGGATTTGAAGGCCTCGGCGGAGTTGCCTAATCGGCTTCAGCGACTGCTTGCTGACGGCTAGGACACTAGGAAAGAATCGAGAATTTAAGCGGGCTCGTTTGAATCGTAACGTGAACGGTGCGATTAAACGCCCGCAACGATACACATTCAACCGAAACGAAAATCTACTACACGATCATCGGGTACAGGTCGATTACGGATGCTGAGGCTCACGCCAAGTACGCCAAGCTCGTAACTCCTGTGATCGCGCAATACGGAGGCAAGGTTCTTGTGCGCTGGTCGCATCATCCGGTGCGAGACCTAGAAACTAGCGCTCTTGCTCGCGCGCTATCGCCGTCGTCGTCTCCAGCCGTTGCGAGGGAAAAAACTGGGGTTTATGCGGCAAGGTCGAGCACGGTTTCAATAAGACGTCCGCCGCCGAGTTGCGCAGACGGCTGACGCCGCGGAGCCGCAAAACCCAGCCGTACGCGAAGCGCATTGCGCACAAAGGCATCTGGGTTGAGCCCGAGCTGCTGGCCGAGGTCGAGTACGGACCAAGTCCGCCGAGGAAAGGCTCGGCATCCATTTTCAATGGGGCTACGGGAAGATTGGTAGCCCGTCTACGCAGGAACGTTTTGCTGCTGTCTTGGTTTATCGTGGAACGATCGCGTCGCAACAGGACTTCACGCTTCGAGCGAGCGTCAAGGTCCCATCCTGATTGGGAGGATGCAATGCTCGTGCCCCCGCCGTCCCGCTTCCTAGTCAGACGGGATCGTGCCGAAACAAACTAGATGGTCTGGGACCGTAAGCTGAAGCGGCTTGCCCGATTTGAGGGTGAGGATTTGGTGGGATTATCGCTCTCCGTTGCGGAGAATCTCAGGGACACGCTAAACGCCGCAAAAAGCGCATGACAAACGCCTGAGCGCCGACTCGAAACAACAGAAGAAGGAGTCGGCCATACGCGGTTCGCCCCGTTGCTCGCGGTGCTATCCGCAACCTCAACCTACTGGTATGCGGGAGATTCAAAAAAAGTCTCAGCGCCAAACGGGGACGAGCACTAAGACCGTTGAGTCACGATGTCTAAATCCCATTAAGACCGGAAGTAACTCGGAAAAATTGCCACTTATTCCCAGTACAAATACTAACTCCCCCGAAATCTCCTTTCCGGCAGTAACTCCGCTGATAGGTTTTCGGCGCGCTCACCAAAACGCCGCCGAGAGCGCTTTGGAATGCCCCCGTCCGCGCCAGCCCCCCGGACGGGGGATTTCGCGTCATCTGAAAGACCTGGACTTTCGATTCGGAATTACCGCCCCTATGCCATTTTCAGTCTCTGCCTACGTTGACGATCATCTCGTTTCCGTGACTACCGAAACTGCGAAAGACGCATTTGCCAAAGCGGTCGAATGGCATGTCTTGAGCAAGCTCGCCGACGTTTCTATTAGCGACGGCGTCAATCGCTATTCGATTGACGAGTTTTCATCGATCCTCGCGAACGCCAGCGACCGCCCATAGTGCTTAGGCTGACCGAATTCGCGCGGCCTAGCTTGTTCCGTAGGGAACAGCGGCACGAGGATTTATCCGTCAATGTCGCAGAAGCCGAGGGCAATGGTGCATCGGGAGAAAAAGGAACTAGGAGAGCGACAAGAAATCGGATTTTCAGATTGAGACAACCGAAATGACGGGCGAGCAGCTTGACGCTGTCAGCGGCGGCGCCGGTGCCATTGCTGGCTTCGGGGTGCGGACGGACCAGCGGATTGCGTTGCAGCAACAGCTTACCGCGGCGTTTGCCCGCAACAATCCAACCGACTACTACGGCTATTTTGGCTGACAGTTGAGTTTTATGAGGAGGCCGTCCCGCTGGCGGCCTCCTTCGACGATCTGGACGCGGCTTTTGCGCGCCTTTAGAGCGTTCGCCAAATCTCATCATGGAGCGTGTTGGGCACAAAGAGGCCCGCCGCCTTCTTGATCAGCTCCAGGTATTTTTGATCCGCGAGAAGCTTCAGCCCCATAGCCTCGTACTGGGCCAAGTTCTCGTAGTTGGCAATCCAAGCCATGCGAGCAGCATTACCTCCAACCGGAACGGCTATTTTCAGATCGATGCCCGTAGTTGTTTTTACTTGGGTACTGATCTCGGAAGGTGAAAAGCACGAATGCATTGCAGTGCAATGGTGATCGCCGGGTTTGATAGATTACGCCTGTCCGAGGAAGCGACTGCCACGGACGAGGTTTTCCCTCTCGGCGGGACTCGCTTCAAGATGACTGAACTCGGGACATTCGATTGCGATTCGATACGTTCTCTTGATGGATAACCCAGCTAAATCTTAGGTGGACAATTTTCCAAGAGTCCGACGAGTCCTGGATCGACGCACGAAATTCTCGCGTTTGTCCTGATTGCGGCTCTTGAGCGAGACCTTCAGCTTATGGGCCTTGAAAACAATACCGCCCACCGTTCGGTTCATAATTTCCGCAATTTTCGGAATGGGGTGTCGCTGCGCCAGTTTTCTAAGGTCCTGAATATCTTCGTCAGTCCAACGCTTACCCATCGACTTGCTCCGCCTCAAATACGAAACTCTGAACTCGGGAAAAAACTGGAAAGTTCCTCGTCCATTTGGAACGGCTCCGGACGTATCGAATGTAAGCCCGATGGCGGCACCCCCTCGGGGAGGCTTTCACGCCTACGTGTTGCGGTTAGCCTGTGGGGCGGGGACATTGGCCAAGATAACAATTGATAGGCTTCTACTGCATCGGCCTCTGGAATTCGAACCGCGCAACGAATGTGCTAGAGTTCTTCGATCGAGAGGGAGTTCTCTGGGAGTACGAAGGCAAAGGTCCATAATCAATTAAGCTTTTGCTATCCAGGCTTACCACCCGGGTGGACAACATCATTGAGTAACTCCGCAGAGAAGGTGGGGAACTAGGCTGGGGCGCTATTCCAATCGCCCGCCGCCCAGACATTCACCATCTGATGCGGCCCATCCCGCCGACTTCGGACGTATGAGTGTCCTAACTAGCACAGCATCCAAGGCTGTCCGCCACTTATTCCCGAAATTCTTGCGCGTCGTTGAACCTTGGCATGTCTCGCCCAGACATAGATTCAACTTGGGGGGCGCTGTTTGCATTTCTCGAAAGGGTAAGTCGAGGCGGAATTCTCATCCAGCGCACGGATAGCCCCGTAGTTCTCCGGAGGAGAACAAAGTCGCACCAATGCCAACTTGTGCGCACAGCTGAGAGCATCGTTCGCGAAAAGTTTCCGTCCAGGAACTGGTCCCGCCTGACCGAGTTTACCCTGCGGCAGCAGAAACGGGTGCTGCTATGTGGGACGATCTGCTGGCGTTGGTGGTAGGTGCCGTCTTTGTCCCGACCGTCATTGTTCTAGGCTTATTCCGGCTCGCGGCATTGAAGCGAGTGAAAGATCTACGGTCGCGCCCAGTTGAAGAATGGACGGCCTCGCAAGAACTACACCGGCCGACATAGCGAATTATCCCAATGGACGAAGCAGGAAGGCCGCCTCAATTGGCGGCCTCATTCATTACAGGCCCTTGCGGTCTGGGGACATGACCTCGCGTCGCGTGTTCCCAGCCTTTATCGATCGCATGACGGAAGATAACGCCTCGGTGAACGAAACCGATTGCCCTCCCCACGCAATCGTCCGGAAACGAAACCAGCGCAGTCTCATCGTCACAGGCAACGCAGGGGGATACTCAAAATGATTGCTCTCACAGTCACCGCCATTTTGGCCGTCTTTGCCGGAACATTTATCGCGCTCGCATCGAGCGAATTCGGCTCCGAAATAGTCCTCGCCGTTGTCAGCCTCGTATAAGGGACCCCGCTGGTAGGTGCCCCGGCGGCTCTGGTGCGCGCTCACCACGCGGATCAGATGCAACCGGCGCCCACGCCCTTCAGCACCCCGCAGGCATACCTCCCGATCGCGATGCCGCCGACGCCGTTTATGTACATGCCTAACGCGACACCGTGCTCGCCAATGTCGATACCAAGTCCACCGAGCTGCAACTTCAACCCACCCGAGACCACGTCGAGTTCTGACAAGCTCCCGTCGTTCCTGAGATTCCCTACGAAAACTCATCCCTCGGGTTGCGCCTCTCATCCTTTGTCCGCCCTATCGCAGCTTTGAGGTCATCCAACTCGATGAACGTATCCGCCTGCCGACGCAATTCGTCAGCGACCATCGGAGGTTTCGTCCGCATGCTGGATACGACTGTGACGCGAGGACCGACGCGCTGTATTGCTTCCACAAGGCGACGAAAATCGCCGTCCCCGGAAAACAATAATAGGTGGTCTAAGGACTTCGCAATCTCGAGCGCATCGACTGCGAGCTCAACTCCAATATTGCGCTTGTATTTCCGCCGGCCCTGAACATCACCAAACTCTTTGACCGGTGTCGTACGCACTGCGAAACCGTTATAATCGAGCCAATCGATGAGTGGCCGGGCCGTTTCAAATTCTTCAGCGATGATCGTATAGTAATAAGCACGCACAAGCACGCCGCGCGTCCTGAACTCGGCGAGAAGCCTTTTGAAATCAATGCTGAAGTCCAAGGCTTTCGCCGTGTAGTGGAGGTTCAGGCCGTCGACAAAGAGCGCCAGTTTTTCGGACATCACCCCAAGCTCCCTTGATGCCGATAGGACTGCGGCGCATTACCAAGTTGCCGACACGGTGGCGAGCTTTGCTGCTTATGTCGCTTTGAGTGCATTTGTGGAAATCGCCCCAGTTTTATCACTGGGCCAGCGAGCTGCTGAATGCAATTCATATCCGGGCCGCTGCGGTCAGCCCGATGGAGTACCCTCCAGTGGGCACAATGAAATACAGCGGAGCGAAATCCAAAATGGTCCAAACCTATATAACTGAGTGTTACTCAACTTTGCGAGCTATGCTCGGTGCTTGACGTGTAAGAGCCGAGCATACCGAGCAACCGCAGGCGGCCTTGCGTAGCGCGCTCGCCGGCGATTTCCATTTATTCCTCACAATTGAGTCCATCCCGCCCTTTAACCGCCAGAATCCATACTGAGGCTACCCGCTGATACCGGTCTAGGGCAGCGATCTGGCTTGCGATTGTATGTCTAGCGCTGCTCAGCGCCTTGACGGTCGGCAAGGCGGTTTGGACGCCTGCCGGCCTCGCGGCCGCTCAGGTATCACCAGACGCATCGACGGTCGGCGTTGCTGACGCTGAACACGCGCTCAGCAAGGCGGATCGACTTGAGATCAACTCCGTGCGTGAGGAAACCCGCCTCAAGCTGTCTTGCAGTCAATCGAGCCAACCGCCCCTGTCATAGTTCCGCCCAGCCCGCCGGTGGAAGCTAAAATCATAAGCCGACACTGGCGCGACCCTCATGCCTTTTCGCCTTCGTTCAAAGATTCGCGACGGAGCGAACTCAGAAAGACGAAAAAGAACGCTGACCGTAAACGAAATCAAGCTATCGATCGATCCAGACCACCTGATCCGGTGAAGCCATGCAGCCGGCCTGGTCCTTATGGTGATCTGTTAAGAGCTATGAATTTGTCGCCCGCTTGCGCATCGTAGGTTTCAATCTGCCATTCGCCAATCGGCTTTTCTGACGAATTATTGAGGTTGGTGCGCGCGTTACGGACTCCAGAAGGCCACCATCTGAGCTGGTTGGCTAATCGATTGCTTTTGAGCTGGTCTGGAGACCTTACCTATAGGCCCGCCCCCGGCTGGTCTGCTGATGTCTGTCACCACACGAGCATTCTCTCCATCATGCGGCCATTCTTTGAACAAGACTGGACTCAGTGTCGGCGGCTCGTCGACCTCAACCTTGGGATGACGTTGGACGGAAAATGGAAGCGCCAATGAACTCCACGCCCACTTCGATGGGAAATGTCTCCCCCGATGCCCCGGTCCCGCGCACCGATGAACGACTCGCACACGCCTACGGACAGATCACACGCGCGGGTGAAGAGCTTGCGCGTGTGAGTGAACAGGTTGCAAAAATGGAGCACGATGCCGAGCGCCCACCTTCGGCTGGACCTTCTCCGGCCGGACCTCGCCCGCAATCACCGCTTGGAAAGCTGGCGCGCCGGGCGCTCGTCGGCTTGGTGCTGGCGGCGTGCGTCGTTGTCGGTGCCCTGGTTTTGCAGTCCTCTTATGGAGCGGGAGCCAAGCTGGTTGTCGCCCGTTGGGTTCCCCAGCTCGCTTCAACATTGCCGTCGGAGAATCCGCCGGTACTCGCCCCGCAGGCGCCATCTACCCTTCAATTGGCCGCGGTGGAGGCAACACCACCGCAAGCATCGCCCTTGCCCCAAGCCGCACCGCAAGACGCCGCGCCGACAACCACTGCAGCGCTTCCTGATCAGACAGAGTTGCTGCAAACGATGGCGCGCGAACTCGCGACTCTCGAGCGAAACATCGAACAGCTCAAGGCGAACCAGCAACAAATAGTCCGCGACAGTTCAAAGGCCATTGAGGAGCTCAAGGCTAACCAGGAAGAGATGAAACGCGCACTAGCGAGGGTCTCCGAGCAGAACCCGCCCAAGACGTCACAGCCTCCCACGCAACCGACGACGACCTTGCGCAAGCCCGAGCGCACGCTTCAGTCGCCGCACGTAAGGGCGCGGCCTCGACTCCCAAGAGATTGGATCTACGACGAGGACTGGTAACCCCCGATGCAACGTCATCAAAGTCTTATGCTGAAACAGCGTTTTGATCCGATACAGCGCGCTATGCGTCGCGCGATGACCTCGTCTTTTGTAGCCACCGATCCAATCACGCTTAACGTAAGGCTCTGACATCTGCATTTGGCCGAATGACCGCTTCGCGTCCCTACACTAAAGCCCCAATGGTGCAGGCCTCCCCGATTTACAACTGGACTGGCTTTTACATCGGTGGTCACGTCGGCGGCGCGTTCGGTGGCGACAACAACATTCTGGCTCCCGGCTTCACCGGCACCAACGGCAACGACGGTGTGTTCATGGGCGGCGTGCAGGTTGGTTACGACCACCAGTTCTCACCGAACTGGGTACTCGGCCTTGAAGCGAACTACAGCTTCCTCGACACCAACAACAATCCCTTCGTCAACCGCGGATTAGGTTCGGTCACCGGCCGCCTTGGCTACACGTGGGGTCCGGCGCTGGTGTACGTCAAGGGCGGTTATGCCTGGGCTGACTCCCGCCTCACCAACGGTTTCGGCGGCGGCACCTTTTCAAACGACGGCGGCGGTCGCGACGGCTACACCGTCGGCGGCGGTCTCGAATACCTGTTCACCCAGAATTGGTCGGGCAAAATCGAATACCAGTACTACGATTTCGGTACCCGAAACGCTCTCTTCACCAGCGCTGCTGGCGTTGTCACCGCTGTCGGGTTCCGCAACGACGAGCATACGATCAAGGCCGGCCTGAACTACCGGTTCGGTTGGGGCAACGCGGCGGCTTCTCGTTACTGACGGCTTAGTAAGATGAAGATTAAGGGTCAGCCGTCAGGCTGGCCCTTTTTTTCATCCAACGCTTGGCACGCAGACGAAAAACCCCGCCGGTTAGGGCGGGGCTAAGTCGGGGTATCATTGCTTCTTAGCCCGAGTGAGGCTGCTGACACTGTAATAGCATAGGCGGCACAGTCGATCTCTTTTCTTGCATACTTGTCCCGCATACGTGCAAAGGCAAGAACTGTCTCCCCCTTGCAACATGGAGAATGTTCTGCTTCTTGGAACACTAAATGTAACTTCCGTGATCGAACGTCTTGCGGCAGCCTCGGCGTTATCGGGGCTGGAAGTCCGCATTGCACTGACATTCAATTTTCCCGGCAAGGCCGCAGCGCGCGACGCACTGTGGCCTTTTTCATTGGCCAGCAACCCGGCGCAAAAAATAACGGATTGCTAGACGTCTGCATTGCCACATTCAAAAGACTCAATGTGGTCACTCAACAAACTCAGGATCCTTCGAAGATCGGTTAGCCTTTTTGCCCTTCTGTCGATGAAACAAGACGCCGATCTGGTCTCCATTTACCCATTTGAGCGAGCAGCGCCGATAAGCGAGACCGGTGGAGGAAAGCAGAAGGAAAAACTCCTTCAGCTGTAAGCCTTCAATCGAGACATTCACCGTCAATGTCGCGTCCCCGTCGGATACATCACTGATCACGCAGTCCCGGCGCCAGGTGCCGTCAATGGCCATCATGTGCGCGTTCAGCCCGTGTTCGAACTTCACCCGACGTTCGCTTTCCTTTGGTGTTCCCATTCCACTCTCCGGCCAGCCTATTGCCATTTTTTCCCGAGGATGACGCAAAGGAATTAAGGCCGTCTAAGCGCTTACCTGCCTCTCTGCGCACGAGCTAAGTATACTTTTGAACATAAACGTCGCCCGTCTTATCCGGCATATCCCGCCCGGGAACGAATCTCCTGGGGCGCGCTTGAATCCCGGTTCTGTTCGTGGAGTTGGTTTATGCGTACGTCCAATTGGACACCGTCGATCGTGCCCAATGGCAACGACGAGACGGTCTATCTGGTGGCCGATGATTTTGGCAAAATCGGCCGCGCCTGGCGCGAGACCGACTATGAGACCCCCGACCTCGAGACGGTCATCCAGGATTTGCTCACGGGGCAATACAGCAACCCGATCCGCGTTGTCGCCTTCAACACCGCCGAGCGCTGGTCGGAGGACGTTTCCGAGGACACCGCCCATGAGCTGCGCCGGCGCTGCGATCTGCAGGGGCGCGATATCCCGTTCTTCCTGCAAGGCTTCACCGACCGCTTCGAACGCTACCGCGACGTGCAGCTGCCGCTGCCGATACACTTGGTTTGACCGGTGGCCTTTCAGCGCAAGAAACCAGCGGCGATCGGCGTCAAGGCGCCCTTCCCCGGATTCATCGAGCCAGCGCTGGCGACCTCGATCGACAATGTGCCCAATGGCGAACGCTGGATTCACGAAATCAAGTTCGACGGCTACCGCGTCCAGGTCCACCTCGCCAACGAAGCGATAAAGGTCTACACCCGGCGCGGCAACGTCTGGACCAACCGGTTCAGAAAGATCGCCGACGACGCCTGGCACATCAGCGCCGGGTCCGCGATCATCGACGGCGAGGTCGTGGTGCCGGCCGCCGACGGCACCACCGACTTTTCCGTTCTGCAGAACGAACTGAAGGGCAAATCGACCCGCATCGTGCTGGTCGCCTTCGACCTGCTCTATCTCAACGGTTACGACCTACGAAAGCTGCCGCTGATGGAGCGCAAGGCGCACCTCAAGAAGCTGATCGCCGCCACCGACATCCAGTTCAGCGAAAGCTTCGAGACCGACGGCCGCGAGATCTACAAGCACGCCTGCAAGGTCGGGCTGGAAGGCGTGGTCTCCAAGGTGCGCGACAGCGGCTATGCGTCCGGCCGCGGTAACAACTGGGTCAAGAGGACCTGCGCTCAGCGCGAGACATTGACGATCGCCGGCTTCGCCCTCGACGGCAGCGACTGGGACGGCATCTATGTCGGTCGGCGCAAGGGCAACGACCTGATCTACGCCGGCAAGGTCGACCATGGTTTCGACAAGAAGTCCGCTGCCGAACTGCGCAAGCGCCTGACGCCGCTGATCCGCAAAACCCAGCCCTACGCCAGGAAAATCGCGCACAGGGGCATCTGGGTCGAACCCGAATTGCTTGCCGAGATTGAGTATCGCGCCAAGTCCGCCGAAGGCAAGGTCCGGCACCCGTTCTTCAAGGGGCTGCGGGAAAATCTTTAGCCCACGTCATCCGAACTCAATCAACAAACGGAACGACGGAAGCCGCATACCGGGCGGAGACGTACCCCATTCCAAACGGCCTCTTTCGGCAGGGTCTTTTGATTTGGCCCCCTCCGGGCTGCCTTAGGAACTAGCAGCCCCTCACTTTGTTTTGTCGAACAAGCATTCCAACTCGTGAGAGAAAAATGAAGCGGATTTTAATCGTGCTTACCTGCCTCGTCATGGCAGCGCCTGTGCTCGCACAGTCGGTTGGAGAAAAAACGGGCGTCAACTCTGCGCAGGGCATTAGCCCGTCCACCCCCGACTTCGTCAAACAAGTCGCCATTTCGGACATGTTCGAAATTGAATCGAACAAGATAGGCGAGAACAAGGGCAACGCAGCCCAAAAGTCATTCGCCGCCGAAATGGTCAGAGATCACACCAAAACGTCGGCCGAGTTGAAATCGCTTGTTTCGAGCGGAAAGGTAACGGCGGAACTACCGGCGGCTGTCGCCAGCTCTCACCAGAGCAAGCTCGATAAACTCAAAGCAAAAACCGGCGATGACTTTGTCGCCGAATTCAATTCGATACAGGTCAGTGCTCATAAGGACGCGGTGTCGCTATTCGAACGATACGCAAATGGTGGTGATAACGCCGAGCTGAAGGCCTGGGCCGGCAAGACGCTGCCGCATCTTCGTCATCACCTCGAGATGGCGCAAAAGCTTGACGACAAGAAGTGAGTGCCGCCTTCGGTGGCGTGAAGCGTAGGGCCGGCAGATGGTCAAGACAGGATCATGGAGCGAAGACGAGGACCGGCGGCTGCTGGAATTGCGGGATGCCGGCCGTACTTCCGTTTCGATCGCCAACGCGCTGAAGCGCACGGTCGGCGCTGTCGACAACCGCCTTTGGTTATTGCGGTCCCGTGAAAGAGCGGATGCTAAAGCCACCTCCGATGGTTAAAACGTATGGCGAGCCGGGGCGGTAGGTCCCCATTCTTTAGAGAATCCGTTCTGTACGGCGTCGGTTATCACGACATAACAAGTATGTCGGCAATTCCAATGGTTGAGGTCTGACGCACCATCACAAATCGTAAGATAATGAAAAGCGACAGGTACATTACTGTGCCCCGCAACATCATCTCCGCCACCGAATGAGTCGGAATTATTAGCTCGGCCCCTTCGATTTGGAGTAACTTGTCCACGGCGTCCTCGCAGTAGCGACGTTGCACCAGAGAAGGGTCCGTCATCACTCGTGCGCACTGTCCTTTGCCGCCATATACGAGGTTGCTATGGTAAGCAGGTGCACAGCCGCAGTCTCCTAGTTTCTGCATCTCTCCATCGACAGTATAGGCGGCGGAGGCACGACGGTATGCAATGGCGACCGTCGCGTAAGCATCAGTGATCGATGCGGCTAACTGATCTTTGTCATCGATTGACTGGCGTTCACGCACCCTAACCACCTTGAGGGCTATTTTAGCGGAGGCTTGAGCGAGTCGAACACCTTCCAACTCCGCGTCAGAAATATCAGGCTGGCATCCTGCAGCTGCTCCAGCGACCAATTCATATATTGCTGCTTTCGATGGGCCGTCCGCAGACAGGTAATTCTTCAACAGGCGCCGAGCCCTGACTTCAAGGTGTTTACAATCCTTCCGGATCTTCTCTCGCTGCCTGTTTGGCTTGAACCAACTAAACACCGTTGTCTCTAGCCCTTCTTCACCGGCCTTGGAGGCGTGGGATTACTTACCGGGTTTCAACGATTTTGCGGCATCGAGGTGTTTCCGTAACGTATCGATTTGACCTGAAGCATATTCGCCGGCTGAATCCTTAAGCTTGGACGCCTTCGTGTATTCGGCGATATCTTTCTGATGGTCGGCAACCATGTGAGTGGCGAACATTTTGTCAAAAGCCGAACCGGACATTTTTGCCATCTTGTCATAGTCGGCCTTCTGCTTCGCATTTGGTCCGGTTGGTGGATTCACCCCCAGGCCCTTGGCAGCATCCAAAGCTTTCTGATTGGCGGCGGCGTGGTCTGCGGAAAGCATTTTGCCATACGCCTTGACGTCATCGCTTTGCCCATTCTTCTGTGCAAGATCTCCCATGCTAACTTCGGCGAAATTGCCCTCGATTGCCTTCTTGAGGAATGTCTGGCTCGGCTTGTCTTTTGCATGGGCGTTGGCAAACGAGATTGCCAACAGGAGAGTTGCTGTTCCAAGGGACGATAAGATTCTCTTCATAGATGTTCTCCCGCAGATTTATTTCCTGAAACGCTCCAGTAATCGAAGAGGTTCCAAATCGGGAGAAATGGCACAAACCTTTCGTTGATGTCTCCCGCTTCCGATACCGACGCCTTCCCAGTGAGAGGCTGCTCACTTTCCCGGGCGGCGGTCATCCTTACGGCGCAGTCGAATCCGCTACAAAGACCGGGGCCCGGCAACTGAACAAGCGCACCGCTGTCAACGCTGCGGCCGGGTTTCAGTAGCCAAGCAGCAGCGCTCCAAAATTTGAACCAAGCAATGAGAGCAGGAAAAAGAAGAACATGAAAAGCAAAATGACCCTAAAGCAGCCACCTGCTATCCTCGGGGTAGTGGGGACATAAGTGTAATCGGATGAATCCGGCACTCTGGGGCCGTAACCGGCCCCACCAAGTATACGACGCAACCTTTCTATGGCCCTTGCCCGCGCTACCAATTCATCACTTACAAGGATTTCGTCGGAATGAGTGGGTCTTGAGCCCCAAGGCCCCCGTCTCTTCGGAGATGCCGGGCTTCGAGATGGAGCATCGCTAGTCGTTGCGCTTTTTCTAGTGCCGCCGCTTCGGACGGTCCCTACGGTAGGACGGGCTGGCGACGGAGTTATAGTTACACCGTATTCAGCACCACATTGTGAGCACTTCGGGCCGTCTAGCCAACGGCCAGGATCGTGATTCTTACAGAAGTACCGAACCTGGCCCTCATGACAGGCCTCGCACACCCCGCGAACGGAATGCGAAGTGCCGCAGTTGTCGCATCGCAAGACAACGGCACTCATGATGCGTCACAAGCCTGAGGTTCGGACAAGTCTGGGTAAACTCCTCGGATCAGATGTGGTGGGATATGGAGTCGAAACACCTGAGGTAACGAATGCTCGGTATATAGAGCTACTGTCGGAAGCCGTTCATGGGAGCCCAGAAACTCTCTAGAAAGGCGCCTGGATAAGGCAACAGTAGTCAGAACGGGGTTCGCTTTGTATGCTGCGTAAAGCTGATAGCGCTCTTCAACATGGTCGTGCCCCCGCACCATGTGTGTAACAGGACGGCCCAAGAAGGCCGCAACCGAGCAGAACGCTGAAAAATCTTCATGACCGAATTGACTGCCCCGGGTAAAGCGGTTTGGTAGTTTCTTCCGGGCAGTCGGGTGGGCTCGGGCCCACACGAAGTCTGATAAGCAGGATGGAGCGTTCCAGTCTCCGGTCTCTTTGAGCGTGCAATGCAGGTCGGCCAAGGGAAAACCTCCATGCGCAACTAAAAGCCCGTCAGGAAAAAAGAGGGCTCGGGGCGCATTCGCAAAAAGGCGTATAGCTAACTTTCCAGCGCTAACAATCGCATCGTCGGACAGATTGTTATTAAGGAACTCAGAGAAGTCCGATGGAGATACATTGGACGTAAAACGGTTACCGTCGTGTCCAAGCGACTCATCATGATTTCCAGCAATCACACAAATAGTTGCACCGTGGGCCAGGATAAGCTCAAAAACACGAAGCACCACTTCCAAACCAAAACCTTCGTCGTCGAATAGATCGCCGAGAAAAATAATCCGGGAATCGGGGGATCCATACTTCGGATGGGTAAGAATCAGGGATAAGGCGGATTCAAGCGCGAGTAGATCGCCGTGAAGGTCACCGATAAACCACAGCGGGGACTGGCCCGGCTCAATTACATGAATGACTTTATCGTCCGGAAAAGCACGATGGGTATCAAATAACATCGTTTTCTCAGAAGCGCTGAGAAAGGCCTCTAATTTGCTAACAGTATCGGCGATCCGACCGCGGATGCCAGTACCAATCATGAGCTGACTTATTGCGTGCCAATCTAAATCCTCAATATCAACGACGGGAAGGAATGGCGGGGATGCACGATGGCCTCCGTCCGGCAAATCAGGCGTTGTACCCGTCGATTCCGGTGGGTCAACCGTTGCGTACTCCGCAGTTGAAGGTGCATTCACTTTTTCGGGGTTTCGATCGACGACCGGACCGGTCACCCCGTCAGATTGTGATGCAAGGTCGGCCACCTTTTGGGGTTCGTCCTCCGAGTCGGGGCGGCCGATCACTGGCATCAGCCGCCCCGCACTGCGAGTGGCATTTTGACAACGCCCTTTGCTTCTCGGCCAACAGCGATCGAATCGCCTTGGCTGAGCACCACCGGTCCGGTAACCGCTGCTCCATTAAGCAAGGTCTCGTTGACTGTTCTTTCTAGTGGGGTCAGGACCCATTGACCTCGAGAGTTGCGGTCGAGGATACATTGCTTGTCATCCCAAAATTGAGCCTCTGGACCAAGTTGTTGCATAAGAGGCCGAGTTAGCTCCGTTCGAACGCCGATTCTCAGGGATGCGCCCTCGGCATTTTGGAGCTGCAACAAATCGGCGGTGATAGGCTCTCTTCGTTTCCTTCTATCGCTGGTTGTCGATGAGGACACGGTATCTATTGACGTCTCGCTCCGTTCCCGATTCGAATCGCTTCCGCTCAGAGCGGCACGCAATTCGGAAGCTGTTGGGCGAAGGGCAGGATCGGAAGAAAGAGAGCGGTGGATCGCCAAACTTACGGACGAATTTTGGGCTGGTAGCGGCATGGTCCCCACCAGCGGCAGAGGCTTAGCCTCATCCCCCAGTACCATTTTGGCATATTGGCCCTGGTCTTCGCTCCAGTAAGGATGCCTACCCGCTAGCAGTTCTGAAAGAATTAGGCCACAGGTGAAAATATCTGATCGGACATCGGGCACTCGACGACGGGTGAGGTGCTCGGGAGAGCGGTAGTTATCGCTTCCGATGTATCCTTGATGACCGTGCCACGGCGCTCGATGGTCGGTCAGTAACGAGAAATCCATGTCAATAAGCTTGAGCTGATAGCCTGCTTTGATAGTTGGATCACGGATCAAGTAAATATTAGCTGGCTTAAGATCAGCATGCGCAATGCTAGATTGGTGCAGCGCTTCAATTCCGGCCATCAAGACTTTAGCCCATGTAACATGCCGAGACCACACTGCTGGATTTTGGGTCGGAGCTACCTTTGCTTTTCGGTGTTCATCGGCTTCGGCATCGAATATTTTTTGTAGATCGTCCCCATTCTTCACGAACTCAAAAGCCTGAAAATAGCAACGGCCGCCCCAGATTTCCTCAAAGGCATCCAGCTGGCCAACTGCGAAGCGAGCCGCCTTCCCCTTCTTCACCCGTGCTGAGAGCTCGCGCTGATATTCAACAAACGAATTGTACCAAACCACGGTTGGTGCAGGCGATTTGTACTGCTTAAAGAATACTAACTCCCCGGAGGGCGAAACCGCGCCATACGAGATGGCCATCATGCCAGGTCCGAAGACCTTCGTGATGCGGTAACCTCGGATGACGTCACCGACTTTCAGCTTTTTTGCCATAACAGGGCACTCTCTTCTTCAGAGGGCCACAGTTTCCGCTGATCGAGACACGCTCGCAGCGAGCTGTTTCAAGGTCGTTCGAAAACTTACAGGATCGGATGTAAATTTCTTCAAAGCCTCCTGCGGACTCAATCCCTCGTACTCTACGACTTCCCACTCCGACTTATCGATCTGACTAAGGCGGTCGTATCCCTCAAAATTGGGAGCGAACAAACTCAGAATGATCCGGTTGGCCATTATGACGTTTGCGACATCTTGCAAGGAGCCGCCCTTTGCCTCCTGGATGCTCATTGTCTCCTTGAACGATGCGTCCGTGAAGACGATGATTACACGTGCCGCATCGCTTCTATACCGCCACTTGGTCGGGTCTTCGGTCTGGGAACCTTTTGGACTGGCTTCCATCGAAGCAGCCTTGTACAGAGCATCAAGAAGCGATTCAGGCTCGTCACCCCCTCCCTCTGCTTTCAAAGCAGCTAATTGCGCCTTCAGCTGGCTAGTATCCCGCACAAAAGGTGCGTCCACGATCCATTGAATTCCTTCCGATTGAGCCGCCTCGACGTCACGATAACCCACCACCTTTCCTCGCCAGTCTCGGATCGGTGGAGCGTTATTCGCTTCTCCTTTGCTCAAAGAGTCGATGAAAGCTTCGATGTTTGTCCGCAGCGCATCAATGCAAGGAGCCATACTGCCGCTGATATCAACCATAAACACGATATCAGCCACGCCCTTTGTCTTCGCCTTTGCGGGAGGTGCTGACGTGGTCAAACTGGGTTCGTCCAAACTCGAAGCAGATTCCATCGTTGCTTTCGGTTCAGTGTTTTCTGTCGTTTCCTTGCCGTCCAAACCAGTCGGGTTATCGGGATGCTCAGCTGAGGTCATGATGACTCCTTAAGCGAACGAGGTGCGCGAGTACAAGAAACAAGGCAACGTAGGCAAAGTTCCACCGGCTCATACGCCACCGGGCGAGGCTACTTGGCATTCCAAAGGACCGTTCGCCCGTGGCGTGGCCAAACGCGAGGCAAGCACATCTGATGGATAGTTCTCCCGGGAAGGTCCGCCCAAGCTGGTAGTGACGCTAATCAGTCCGCAATTGGTGTTTGGCGGCCTTCTTCGGGTGTGCACGATGGCTCGCGTTAGCTCGGTAATAGGGATGCGAGCAAGTTATGCGCTTTGGGCTCCCGGAGGAACTTTCATAACCGCTACGGTTATCTCCGATACTTCCTTGCGTACTTTGAACGAGATAAATGACCGCCTCTCTTAAAGAGATGAATAGGTATTTCGAGATGATCCATCGGCGAGTGCCGACCAGGGTCTCTCAGTTCATTCGCTGGTTGCGCAAACCGTCGTCATTCGCCGCTCGGCTAGCGGTGGCTTTACTGTTCATTCTCGGGGGCGTCTTTAGCTTCTTACCTGTGTTGGGTGTCTGGATGCTGCCCCTTGGCCTACTCTTGATCGCTCAGGATATCCCCTTTTTGCAAAAGCCTCTCGTTAGTTGCTTGGTGTGGATTGAGAAGAAATGGGAACTGCTAAGGTTGAAATGGCAAAATCGGTGAGAGCTAGTTACTGAGCGGGCGAAAGCAGCCAATCCTTCCGTTCTTCAGCCATACCGCTTGCCACCGACTTGGCGGCTCTCAGGGGGCTGGTGTGCGGACGGTGATTCTCAAACACAAGCCGAAACGGCCCCAGTGGCGGGGCAGCGACTGAGGCCATCTTTGGATGCAATGTGGGGGACGTTGCATACGGCATTGTCGAACAAAGCAACCTTCGCAACAAGCGTTGCACGTTTGCAGAATTAATGCCAAGTACTCGCGGCATCGAACCGGCGTCATTCTACGCCGAGGAATTGGTTCAAATCAATCTGCAGGTCTTTAGCAGCATCGCACTTATCTCAAGACGGAGCACGCCATCCTCAGTTGAAATATCTAGAACACCCGCCGACGGGTCGCTTGAGGACTTATGCAGCGCGGTATCCAACATGCGCAAAGGAACGTCAGCGCGGACATAGCCCTGTAACGGCTTGTTCATTGCATCCTCCTAAGAGACTGCCCCACGAATAATGCGGCTCCTCGCCTGTTCTGCAACGCTCGGGCCAGCATTTCCATTCAACCGCGCTTCAAATATGCAGCGCTCTCGCGGGTTGAGGACTTCCATGGCGCCGGCAAGCGCCTGACGCCGCTGTTTGGCTTCCTCCTGCGCGTACACGGCTTCGGGACTGGATGCCGGGTCGACGAGCCAGTCCTGCATTTCGCCCGCCTCGTCTGCACGCACCAGAGTGTTGAGCGACACGTCGCTGCCAAGGCGCCGGTTCATTTCGACGACGTTGTTCTCCTGCACGGCGAGCCTCTTGGTGATCATCGCGGTGTGCTCCGGACGAAGGTCGCCTTCCTCTAGTGCCGAGATTTCCGCTTTTGTCCTCCGAAGCTTGAAAACAGTTTCTTCTGGGCGGCGCTGGTTCCCATTTTTACCAGCGACCACGAACGCAGGATGTATTCCTGTATCGAAGCCTTGATCCACCACATCGCATAGGTCGCGAGCCGGAAGCCGCGCTCGGGCTCGAAGCGCTTCACGGCCTGCATGAGGCCCACGTTTCCCTCCGAAATGATGTCCGCAATCGGGAGCCCGTAGCCCCGATAACGCATGGCGATCTTGGCGACGAGCCGCAGATGGCTGGTGACGAGATGATAGGCTGCTTCACGGTCGCCATGGTCGCGCCGGCGCCTCGCATAGGCCGAATCCTGGTCCGGCCGCAACATGGGAAACTTGCGGATTTCCGCAAGATAAAGCGTCAACCCGGCGTCGAGCGACAGCATCGGAACAAATGCGGTGCCTCCCATTGTTCACCTCCTCGTCTCTATTCGACAGCTCGTATCCAGCGTTTTCGTACCCAAATTTGAGACCTAATTTGGCGCACGGTCCCCGTTGATGGATGACGTTACGACCGAGGGCGGCGGCGTGTACGTTTGCGGTGGATCGGGCGCCCACACAAAGTAGAGTTCGCCCGCTATCAGCATGACGGCAGCGATCGCCACGGCAAACATGCCCAGCACCAGATCGTACGGGTCATCCATCGCTTTTGAAATCTTGCGGTTCTATTCGAACCTAAGGGCATCCGCAGCACGACGAGAACGTCTGACGGTGACAGGGATGCCTCGCGGACCGTTGGACTGCACATGGCGTAAACGGACCGAACTACCCCTCTCGCCGCTCCATGCCTTCGCGTCCTGCTGCAACCGGCTCGCCCAGATTGCTGGCATTATGCGATCTCAGGCCCAGCCTACACTAGCATTTGGAAGGTCTGGCAGCTGCCCCGGCGAGCCGTTCGCTCGGCACAGACGATGCCCGCATTCGCAAGCGCTATTGGGTGCCTGACGCCGGCCTTCCATGCATTCGAGATCGCGGTAGCGACCAACATTTCAGGATTTGGAAATCTGTCGATCAATCCAGTTCCGTAGACGTAGCCCATCGCGATATCCATAGCTCGGCCCAGGTCCGGGTGGTTTTCCGTAATAGGAAAGTGCGCAGCGTACATACGGTCCTCACACTAGCTGCCTTAAGAACTTCATATGACCTCATGCGTTCCTAATCCGATGTCTTGGTTGCGCGAGTATCTCCACGACAGAGGCCACGGCACCCGGGCCAACCGATTGCGTCTGGTTGCCTGCTCTTAAAATAATAGGAACACGAGCAGCGGCCGTGTATTCTCGTATCAGCCGTCTCGTTTAGCCAGCAGACGGTCCTCGGCCGGGCGGTCCGTTTGACACCATGCAAGCGGGCCGTCCGGTTTCAATCAACCTACGGAATGGCTGAGTGGTAGACTAGATACCTCTTAAGCTTAGCGAGACGCACAACTCGCGCTGTCGGTGTGCTCCTCGTAAGCAGCGAGTATGCGTCGCTTGTCGAGGCGGCACTTAGGCGTTCAGATGATGACGATCGCGGGCGCGATCTACACTACTTAATTGCTCGGATCATAGGTAACACGGCATCAGATCCACAAGACGACCTGGAGGCCTGCCATTGCTCAAATTAAGCCAGGAGCCTGACAAACGCAGAAACCGCCCGAAAACCTTCGTGTTGAATGAATTTCTTGGGGACATACCCCTCCCCCGCCAATGCCGCCAGAAGGGAAAATGAGCTACGCTCCCGATTCTGGAGGACACCATGGACACCGAAAAGCCAGAAGAGAAGAAGCCCATCATCGAGCAGACGACTGACGTGCTGGCGACGGCGGCCGGAACGCTCGCAGAGACTGCCGTTAAGTCGACTGCCAAGACCGCAACCAAAGCAGTGGCCAAGCGCATTCCCAAATCGGTAAAGAAGGCAGCCAAGAAGGTTGCAAAGGCCGCAAAGGCGAAAAAGTCCGCCAAGAAGTCTGCGAAAAAGGTCGCCAAGAAATCCGCGAAGAAGTCTGCCAAAAAGCCGCCGAGAAAAGCAGCCAAAATGTCGGCTAAGCGTGCGAAGAAGTCCGCCAAGAAAAGCAAGAGGGCTACTAAGAAGAAATCAAAGCGATAAAGTATAAAATTCTCAAAACAGAGCGCAGTGGCCGATGGCTTGACCACTATTTCTGCGACGCAGGCTGGCGGCCCGCGGGGCTATGATGCCGGCAAACGCATTTATGGACGTAAGCGGCATATCGTCACCGACACCAACGGCCTTCTGCTCGGGGTCCATGTTCACCCGGCCAATGTCCAGGACTGCCATGGCGCCGTTCCATTGCTCGAACGATTGCGCAGCCGCCGGCAATTGAGGCTTCGACTCGACTGACATTACTTTCTGACTCTAGATCGCCCGCGGCCACGATGGTCGGTGAACGGCTGACGCTAAATTGCTCGACTGTTCGCGATCAGCACTTGGCCGTCGCCGGCGGCCTGGGGGCTGGGCGCGCGCTGGTCGGCCTTAAGGGCGAACTGATCGGCATCAATTCGGCGATCATCTCTCCCGGCGGCGGCAACGTCGGAATCGGGTTTGCGATCCCCATCAACATGGCGCGGCGCGTGATGGATCAGATCGTCGAGAAATGCCGCGTCGATCGCGGCCGGATCGGCATTTCCCTGCAGGACATGCATCCTGCTTCCGACGGTGGCCGCAGCGAGGGCGCTAGGATCGCGGAGGTTGGCTTTGGATCGCCAGCGGAAGCCGCAGGCTTGCACAAAGGCGATATCGTGAGGAAGGCCGACGATCGCCCGATCCGCAGCGCGGCGCAATTAATGAACAGGATCGGCCTCGCGTTATTGGCGACTAGGTAAAGCTGACGACCGAACGGGCCGGCGTCGCCCACACCGCGACCGTCGCCGTGGGTCCCGCGGCCAAACCATCATCAACGTCTACGAGAAGGAAACGGCCCTTGTTAAGTCCGTAAAGTGAGCGCAGCCAGTGAACAGCTAGCCCGGCTCCTTCCCACTGGAACGTCCCGCGAACGCTAGCGGCAATTAGTCCCAGAAGAAGCTACGACGGTCGACTGTTATCAACGAGCGGCAACACATTGGTCACTGAACGGCTGAGGTGAGACAAGCTTGCTGAGCATTGTTTCCGAACAAACCTCTTTGGAGGAGGCATTCCTGCTCGCCCTTTAGCAGCTCTTGATATGTCTAACATGATCACTGGCCATTCGTTGAGCCGAAAAACGCCGTTCGAACTCGTGCCGGATTCTCCGTCGATCCAAAGTTAGAACGTGGTGTAATTTCTCGATCGCCTCGTCCTTTGATTGAACTACGATACCCGTCTTGCCGTCCTCCACGATCTCCGATACCGAGCCTCGATTAAAAGCCAGAACGGGAGTGCCGCACGCCATTGCCTCTATCATCACCAGGCCAAACGGCTCCGGCCAATCAATCGGAAAAAGCAGGCCGTAAGCCTGACCCAAAAATTCCGCTTTCTGTTGTTCGTTGATTTCTCCAATGAATTCGATATCCGGTTGATCCAGCAAGGGCGCGATTCGTTCGCGAAAGTTGTTCGTCCACCCGATCGATTTTGGCCGCAATTTTGAGTGGCACACCGGCAGATCGTGCGATTTGAATAGCGGCTTCCGGACCCTTTTCCGGAGCAATGCGACCAGAAAAGCAAGATAGCCGCCCTGCGGTCGTAGGGTTGCCTTAAGATTTGTCGCTGGGATCCCGTGGTAGATTGTAGCGGCGAAGTTTGCGTTCGAAATCGGAATCCGCTGGCTATCGGAAATGGAGACCAAACGCATCTCATCAAAACACGTGTAGATGGGCTTGTTGTCAGGGAGATCCTGCCTTCCGTGTAGTGTGGTCAGGACTCGCGAGGACATTTCGCGGAAAAGTGGAAAGTGCAAATAGTCGAGGTGGAAGTGGAGAACATCGAATTGGTGTGCCTGGCGCCGGACCCGGTCGAGCATGAGCCTGTAGTACGGAATGACATCACAGACTTTAGGGTCCAGCCGAAGGGCCGTCGGAACGCAGCCCACCAATTTCGCCGAGGTCACAGAATCTCCACTGGCGAATAACGTAACCTCGTGACCTAATCTGACCAACTCTTCCGTAAGGTAGGAAACGATCCGTTCAGTCCCGCCGTAGAGCATTGGGGGCACGCTCTCCATCAGCGGGGCAATCTGAGCGATCCTCATCTCCTTTTTCACCCATGTTTAAACACTTGATGTCTAGCAACTCATCGAACGCTCAATGTTGCCATATGTTCCTAATTGTCGCGCCGATCCGAGTCCAATTTCATGACTAAGCCTTCGTTGCCACGTAAATCGAAACTGGCGCTCACCTCTTCCCCCTCGCGGTCTGCAAATGCAGATAAAAGAACGCGGCCAGATACTCTCTCCTCAGGAAATGAGACCGCGATAGGCTCAGGCCCCATGTTGAGGGCTATCAACACTCGCTCCTTCCGCAGCTCACGATAGAACAGCAGCAGTTCGCCGCTGGCCATGAGGGGCTTATACGAGCCCTCTGCAAGAGCAACGTGCTTGCGCCGGAGATCGATCAGCCGACGGTAGAGCCAATAGAGCGATCCCTTATCCTTGCTCAAACTGTTCACATTTACCTCGCGAAAGTCATCAGCAATTGGCAACCATGGGTCAGCTTCCGAAAAACCCGCGGATTTCGTGCCGTCCCATTGCATCGGGGTGCGGCACCCGTCGCGACCAATACCGATGCCTGGAACGTTCTTTTCGAACGGGTCCCGAACCTGTTCCGGCAGAATTGCCGCCTGCTGCATGCCAATTTCATCACCATAGTAGAGGGTCGGTGTCCCGCGCAAAGTCATCAGAAGCATTGCGGCCACTCGCACCTGGTTCGGCCCCACTCGAGTTGCGAGGCGAGGTCGATCGTGATTGCCCAGAACCCAATTCGGCCACCCGCCCGACGGAAGAGCGGCCTCATACTCATCGATTAGCTGTGCGAGTGATCGGGCTTCCCATTTGGCGGTGAGGAGCGCAAAGTTATAGGGAAAGTGGACGCCCTTCAGATCTCGGCCGTAATAGGCGACAAGACGCTCGATCGGAAGATAAATTTCCCCGAGCAACACTCGATCGGGAAATTCATCTAGAACTCGTCGCATCCCGGTAATCGCCTCGTGAACCTCGGGTAAATCTGCCGTATAGAACGGTATCAGCGCATCTCGGGGTAGCCCGCCCGGCTGGAAAAGGGGGTTCAGGGGATTGTCGCGGAACTGATCGTCTTTAATTAGATACCACACGGCATCCACACGAAAGCCATCGACGCCTCGCCGGAGCCAAAACCGCATGACGTCATGCATGGCGTCGCGAACGGCAGGATTGCGCCAGTTTAAGTCTGGCTGGGCAGACAGAAACGTATGGTAATAATACTGATTAGTGTTCGGATCGAATGCCCACGCGCTTCCCCCAAACTCTGAAAGCCAATTGTTCGGAGGCCCTCCGTCTGCAGCCGGATCACGCCAGATATACCAATCGCGTTTCGGGTTATTGCGAGATGATTTGCTATCAACAAACCAGGAATGCTTATCCGATGTGTGATTGGGAACGAGGTCCAGAATGAGCTTGAGCTGATGGCGGTGGGCTGCGTCTATAAGGCTATCGAGGTCCGCTAAATTTCCGAATAGTGGATCGACATCGGTGTAATCAGCTATGTCGTAGCCGAAGTCTGCCATAGGCGACGTAAAGATCGGAGACAACCAAATGGCATCGACACCCAGTTCTTCTAGATAAGGCAACCGATGTAAAATTCCCCGCAGGTCTCCTACGCCGTCGTGGTTGCTGTCTTGAAATGAACGGGGATAGATCTGATAGATGACCCCAGTCTGCCACCAATTCGCGCTTTCTCCCGCCATCTTGAACCCCTACCTTTTTAAGCTTTGAACGTCTCGGGTTTAGCAACGCGCCGGTAAATCCAGCGTTCCTACCGTTGATGCGCGCTCTGCCGGGCAAGGGCCTTGGAACGCCCCACCTCGCTAAGCGTTGCGCCGGTTGGAGGAAGCTGCAATGGACGGTCCTATTAGTCCTCGATCAGTCGCCGGAAGCGCGGGCGATGAGTTGCCGGCCTATATGTCAAATGGCGTCGTAGGCCTGAAGGTTCGTGACAATCCACTGGCTCCTGGCATGGCGCTGCTCAGTGGGTTCTCCGGTGAGCATCCCGAAAGAAAAATAGAGGCTGCCGCATTCGCTCCCTATCCGCTTGCCGGCGACATCTGCGTAGATGGAGTGTGGATGTCGGACACACCTCAAGGCGTTCGCATTGTCGACCAAGCTTACGATTTTTCGACCGCCGAATTGATCACCCGATTGAATTTTAAAGTCGGGGAGCTCCAGGCAAAAATCGTCGTGACGTCGTTCTGTAGCCGAGAGCAGCCCACTGTAGTGTGCCAAGAGATTGCCATTGATATCGATGCCGCCTCGGACCTTAAAGTTCGCGGAAGGATAGACCTGTCCAGTATTGAAGGACGCCCTCTGCGATACAATCGCGACACGCCCGGAGAAGCCAAACCTTCATGCGACGGGTCGCTGCTGTGGGAAAGCGCGGGCGCGATTTCGAAATGCGGACTAGCGTACGTAACCGAGCTCGTTGGCAACGATGCAAAAGCGCAACGACCGCCATTGGATGGTGACGGTTTGAGAAGCGAGTATGCGTGGCGCGCTCGCCGCGGGCGTCAATACAAACTCCGTCAGCTAGTGAGTTTGGTTCCTAGCGCACTCCATAGTCAGCCAGATTACCAGGCCGCAAGATTGATTGCCATGGCGGCCAACATCGGCTTTGACGCGATCAGGAAAAATAACAGGGCTCGCTGGGCCGAACTATGGAAGAGCCGAATTCGATTGGTGGGCGCAGAGAAGCGATGGCAAGCCATGGCTGATGCCGCATTCTTCTACTTGGTGTCGTCGACCCACGCCTCATCTCCCGCTTCCACATCCATGTTCGGCTTGGCGACCTGGCATGACTACCATTACTACTTTGGTCACGTGATGTGGGACATTGAAAGCTTCTGTGTTCCGCCGTTGATTTTTCTTCAGCCCGACGCGGCGCAAGGTATCCTAGACTACCGCGTACGGAGTCTGGAGTCTGCCCGCGGCAATGCACGTCTAATGGGAAGGCGCGGCCTGCAATTTCCTTGGGAAAGTGCGCCATCCACCGGCGAAGAGGCCGCCCCGATGCCTGGTTCGGCAGCTTGGCGCGAAGATCATGCTTCACTTGATATAGCTCGCGCATTTGCGCTTTTCGCAGATGTAACCGGAGACGATGGGTTCTTGAGGGACAAGGCCTGGCCTGTGCTGTCGGGCGTAGCCGAATGGGTCAAGAGCCGCGTGACGAAGCGGCGCGGCAAATATGAAATTCGTGCCTCAATGGGTATCGCCGAGCGTAAATCGCCGTCGGACAACGCAGTATTCACGAATATTTCAGCCAGAGCCGTTTTGCTAGACGCTATCTCAGCTGCGAAGCGACTAAACATACCGTTGGATCCCGCGTGGCTTGAGATCGCAACGAAGATGGTAATCCCCAAACGGGGTAAAGTAGTGATTTCTCACGATGAGTTCCGGGTTGATGAAGAAAAGGCCGCTACACCCGATCCGCTAATGGGGATCTTCCCCCTCGGAAGCGGTTTTGATGTGGAGACAGAACAAGCCACTCTCGCGTTTTATTTGAAAGTCGCAAAACGATACATTGGCAGTCCTATGTTGTCGGCCCTGTACGGCGTTTGGGCCGCCCGAACAGGCAACAGACGACTTTCCTTAGAGATGTTGGAGCGAGGCTACGGCGATTTCTGCACGGGCAGATTTATGCAAACCCTCGAATACCGTAAAGACGTATTTCCGGAGCAACCGCCCGCCGGACCATTCTTTGCAAATCTTGGCGGCTTTTTGTTGGGGTTGATTCTGGGTTTTCCGAGGATACAGCCCGGGCCCGACAATCCTCAACACTGGTGCAAAGGACCGGTGATCCTGCCCGCTGGGTGGCGTTCGATCGAAATTGATCGGATCTGGATCAGGGGGGAGCCCTGGCGCTTAGTGGCTGCTCAGGGAGAAAGCCGCGCAAGGCTCGAGCCGATCGGACGTTCTTCAATGGCTAGGACTTAAGCAAGCCGACCTGCCTTTCGCCGTGTTCTCTGCTCACACCGGAAGTCTGGTGCCATGATCGGCCACCAGTGCAAGGCAGCTTGCCCCAGAATAAACTCCTTCGACGACCCCCACGGACAACATTCCCGCGAACGCCGGTCATAGCTTCGGTGCGATCCGCGTCACCGCCCAGAGGTCGACAGCCCGTCTATCCTTGGTAACCGGTCATGTCCACGTTCCAGAGCGCAAGCCACCGGCTTCTAGTACTAACAAGACCTTCTTTGCCTACCATGCCCCAGTAACAATGTTGATATGGCAAGGCCCTAGATCGCGGATCTTAACTGCCCCGAAAGGCAGTCGAAATTTTGTTCCGGACCTCAACGCGTTCACGCGCGAGGAACGCACATCGATGACGGCACGAGTGATGTCCGCTTTGGGAAACTGAGAAGTCCAAGCGGGCCTTCGGGAGGTCGGCTTTGCCCTCGACAACGGACTTCGTCAAAGGCTGTCGGCATGTCTCAAAGGTGCCAATACCGGAAGTCGTGGCACCGCAGACTGGCATTCGATCGCCAAAGCGGACATCTCTATGCTACGGGCGGAGCCGCGCGTGCCGCAACGAGGTAGTCGACACCTGCGTATGAGAACTCCGCTACCTCTCGAAAACCACACTTGGCGTGCGCTGCGCGAGACGCCGCGTTGTCCCGGCGAATGAATGCGACGCCCTCGCGGCCCGGCAAAAGCGACTCCTGTTTGTCGAACAGCTGTGCGACCAAGCCCCGCCCACGTTCCGTGGCCGCGATGCATAATGGTCCGGAGTTATAGGCGTTCGACCCAGCCGGGTACGCACCAAATTTGGCCTTACCAAGCGGCAAATGTTGTGTTGCCTCTCTTGGGCTCGAAACAAGGAACCCGACGAGGCGATGCTCCCGCCAAGCGGTAACGATCGGCATGTCACGAATAACATCCGCGAACCATGTCGCCGGAAACTCGATTGATAGAGCACCACCCCTACTGATCTGGTTGTCCGCCTGCAACGCGAGCAATTCGGGAATGTCTTCGGCCGTTGCGGTGCGAATATCGTAAACGGGTGCCTGCTCCATCATTCTGCTTTCACTCCGGCAAACTTGACCACCTTGGCCCACTTTTCGGTGGCACCCTCGATCAGTTTGCCTAGCTGGGCAGGTGTCATTTGCACAGGCTCTATTCCAACGCTGACCAGACGAGCCCTGAACTTGGGATCTGCAACCACCGCCTTAATTTCTGTATTGAGCCTGTCGATGATATCGGAGGGTGTGCCTTTTGGCGCGCCGACAGCGAGCCAGCCGCTGCCATCATAGCCGGGCACAAACTCGTTCATAGCCGGAATTTCCGGTAGCACGTCTAAGCGTTTCGTTTCCGTCACCGCAAGTGCACGCAGCTTCCCTTCGTTGATATAGCCAATCGCCTGAGCGACTGCGGGGAACGCGACCTGAACTTGTCCGCCCAAAAGCCCCGTCATATAGCTTTCGCGATACGGGACGTGAACAAGATCAACACCCGTCATCATCTTGAATAGTTCGCCTGCGAGATGAGGGGCTGTTCCGATACCCGGAGAGGCCATGTTGATCTTGCCCGGATTAGCCTTGGCATAGGCGATGAATTCAGGGACCGTTTTTGCCGGGAGAGACTGATTTAGTATCAACAAATACGGCGTGTTGCCGATGAGGGCGACCGGCGCAATGTCGTTGACAAAATTGAACGTGGTGCTCGGATAAAGCGCGGCGCTGGCCGCGTACCCCGATAGCACCAATAGCAGCGTGTGGCCGTCTGGTGCGGCGCTGCTTACAGCTTGGGCGCCAATCAATCCGCCCGCACCTGGGCGGTTCTCAACAATGACGGGTTGACCAAACCGTTCCGACAAAGCTGGGCCGATCAAGCGGGCCGCTACATCAGGCGCGAGTCCGGGAGGAATGCCGACTATAATACGAACAGGTCGCACAGGATAATCGGCCGCTGATGCACTATATATCTGAACGGGCAGTGTAGCGGCGCTGGCAGCCAGTTGCAGAAATCGTCGACGGGGAAGCTCCATAATCTGCCTCTTTGAAATGTGGACGAATACCAAACTCAGACAGTTTATACGACTGACCGAATTGAGGCGAGCGTGCACTTCCGCTTTGGGTCTTGGCCGTGTAAAAACACCCTTCCAAGGAAGTCGGTGAGAAGCCAGGACCGGTTCGGTCTCACGCCGCGATCGCAGCCATCAGCGGCTTGGTCCCGACGATGTTCATGACCCGTGTCAGGTTATAGGCGAGGACCGAGAGTGCCATCTCGGCGG
>NZ_JAFCMD010000031.1:0-56801 GCF_018130105.1 Bradyrhizobium sp. AUGA SZCCT0160 | reverse complement strand
ACCCGGCCTTCCCTGCGCAATGGCTTTACGGCTTATGCCGTGATCTCCCCGGAGACGAGTTCTTGGTTGACTCCGTCACCGCCGGTTCAGCTCTCGCCTACCCGACAGCTTGACGCCAGCAACGGGCGCCAGGACCACACGGTTTTGCCGTACGCCTATCCACGCCATCGTCTCAGCGTAAACCAGCGTCCACCGCAACCCGCCCAACGTCCGTGACGACGGCCGACGCCCTTCTGAGTAGGACGGGATGGGCAAACACATATCCCTGATTTGCCTTCCGGTAAACAGAAATATTTTTTATTCTGGGGCTTGACACGATTTCCGCAAATCAGAACTGATTTGCCCGTCGGGTTGATTTGTCGCACCCCCGTGCAGATTGCATGACGCCGCGTCGGCGGCCGACGTGAGCATGTCTGCCAGCCAGCGTGCGCGGCGCGCCATGTCGAAAAGCCACGCCATCCACTCCTGATCGCGCTTGCGTCGTTAAACTTCATCGGCAACGATCCACGAAACTGTCCTGAAGTCATTTTGTCGCCAGCTCGAAATCTGCCCAACGCGATTTCCCGGTAACTTGTGCGTCAAGCCGTTCCTGCAAAGTTCGACGGCATGACTGTTTCACAGGTGCACTATGCGCGACGAATTTGCCTCAAACGCGTTTCTTGCTGTGACCGCTGCAGGTATCGTCCTGCTGTGCTCAGGCCTTATGGCTTTGGTGCTCACTTAGCGAACTGCAGTCGGCAGCTTCCTGGCTGCCTTCTCGAGCTTGTTCCGCGGTGCGCAAAGCAAACGATGTCCTATCAACGGAGTAAGGCAGACCCCACGGTCACAAACATTGTTGTCTCCAAATGACCCGAAGCTGCCCAAGTCAGCGACCGACCAGAAGCGGACTTAGCTGCGCGCTGCCGGCACGGAATTCGATTGCAAGCTGGTGATGGACGGCAAAGCTGGCGCGCTGTCGGTCTCCCTCCCAAGAGTAAAAGGCGACCCAACCGCTCAGCACCTCCGGGAGTGAACTGGGCTTTGAGGGAAGCGCGCACTCACAATTCTTATTCAGATGCGCGAGACACTCGCTGAGGCGATGAAGACAAGGCTCATGCCTGCGCGAGTACCGCTAAATGATTACCTACGGATTTTATCTGCCATTACCTTCTTCCCAATTCGCTACCACTTCTTCCCAATTATAGTGTTAGCGCTTCAGGGGGAGGGCGCCATGGAGTTGCCTCTGACCAATAGCGCAAGGTCTTTTCATGAGAGTTTCGAGGAAGCGGCGCTCCGCTCCGATGATCAGGCCGTCGCGCATTCGCAACTGACGGCCTTCATGCAATGGTGCGAGGTCCGGACCGGACAGCACTTGCCTGACCATTCCGCGATGGACCGCTTCTCGGTGGCGGAGTTCCGCAATTTTTGGCGCCTCTTCCTGGAGTGGTCCGACCTGCCCCGGCACGGCGCGCTCGAGCCGGTCTGCGTCGGCGATGCCTGCGAGACCGCCCGCTTCTTCCCGGATCTCCGTCTCAATTACGCCGAGTGCCTCCTCGCCGGCAGTCCCGACCAGACGGTCCTGACGGCCTGTCACGCTGGCGGCAGCCGCGACCGGTTCACACGGGGCGCACTGCGCATCGCGGTCGCCCGGCTGGCGACCTCGCTGCAGCGGCTGGGTGTGCGCCCTGGCCTCCATGTCGCGGCGATCGGACGCAACAATGCCGAGGCGGTCATTGCCGCCCTGGCCACCGCTGCCATTGGCGCGACTTTCGCTAGCTGCGCGCCGGACATGGGCGTGCCCGCCATCCTCGCGCGCTTCGCCCCTCTCGAGCCCGTGGTGCTGTTCGGCTGTCTCCGGGCGGAGCCATGGGATCCGGGCGTCGCCGTCGCCGAGCGCGTCGCCGGCGCGGCGGCCGGTCTGCCGGGCCTTGCCGCGATCGTCGCGTTGGACAACGGCTCGTTTCCCGCCGGCGAGAGGACGGTGCCCCTGCACAGGTTCGCCGATCTGCTCCGCGATGCCGTTGGCCGCGACGCCCGACCCGGCTGGCTGCGCCATCCGTTCAACCAGCCACTGTTCACGATGTTTTCCTCCGGCACCACGGGCGCGCCGAAATGCATTCAGCACGGCACCGGCGGCACGCTGCTGGAGCATGTGAAGGAGCACCGGTTGCACTGTGATCTCGGGCCGGGCGACAAGCTGTTCTTCCAGACCTCCTGCGGTTGGATGATGTGGAATTGGCAGCTCTCTGCCTTGGCCTCCGGCACGGAGCTCGTCCTCTACGATGGGCCGCTCGAAGGGCCGGACACCTTCTGGCGGATCGTCACCGAGGAGCGCGTGACCGTCTTCGGCACCAATCCTGCCTATTTGCACTTCTGCGAGCAGGGGGGCTTCTCGCCGGGCCGGGTGTTCGACCTTTCTGCGCTCCGGGCTGTGCTCTCCACCGGCTCCATCCTGCATCCCCGCCAGTACGACTGGGTCCGCGATCAGGTGAAGGCGGCGATGCCGCTGCAGTCGATCTCAGGCGGCACCGACATCATCGGCTGCTTTGTCCTGGGCAATCCGAACCTGCCCGTTCATCGCGGCGAGGCACAGTGCCGCAGCCTCGGCCTCGATGTCCGCTCGCTGCCGCCGCCTGACAATCCGGAGGCACTGATCGGCGAGCTGGTCTGCGCCAACCCTTTTCCCTCGCGCCCCCTCGGCTTTCACGGTGATGCCGACGGCACACGCTTCCATGCCGCCTATTTCGCCCAGAACCCCGGCTTCTGGACGCATGGCGACCTGATCGAGGCCACGCCCCATGGCGGTTGGCGGCTGCATGGCCGTTCCGACGGGGTCCTCAATGTACGCGGCATCCGCATCGGCACCGCAGAGATCTACCGCATCCTCGATCACACCGAGGAGATCCTCGAGGCGATGGCGGTCGAGCAGCAGGCAGAGGAGGAGCCCGGTGGCACGCGCATGGTTCTCCTGATCGTGCTGCGCGAAGGCCTGATGCTCGACAACATGCTGGCGAAGCACATCCGCTCGGAGCTTGCGCGCTGCGGCTCCGCCGCCTTCGTGCCGGCGCGCATCGCACAGGTCGAGGCGCTTCCTGTCACCTTCAACGGCAAGCGGTCCGAAGCCGCGGCGCGCGATGCGGTGAATGGCCGCCCTGTACGGAACCGAGCTGCCCTGCAGAACCCGGAATGCCTCGATGCCATTGCCACGCATCCGGTTCTCCGGGCGCCTCCGGCCGTCACGGTGCCGCGGGGGCCGCCGCCAGGCCGTGGGGTGATCCCGGACCCTGAGCGGCTACCACAGGAGCTGCAGGCGATCTGCGAGCGCGTGCTGGGCGTCGCGCCCATCGGCTGGTCCGACAATCTTCTTGGCCTCGGTGCGGACTCGCTGGCACTGCTGAGCCTGCTGCTCGAGATCGAGAGCTATGCTGGGCGTCCCGTGGCCCCCTCGGCCTTTCTGGCGGCGCCCTCGATCGAAGGCTTGATCACGGTCCTCTCCGGCGGCGAGGAGGCAATGACGGCGCAGCAGTTTGGTCAGTCCGGCCCGCATCTTCGTGCCGTGGGTCCGGAGGACTGGGAGCCGATCTGCCGCTTCCTTGAGGAATCCTTCCGCGACTCGGGCATCAATGCCGCGACGTGGCGTCGGTTGTTCGAGCATGAGTGGTCCGATCACGGGCGCGGCTTCATACTCCTCGACCGCAACGCAGTCGTCGGCTTCATCGGAGCTGTTACCGCCCGGCGTCAGGTGAACGGGGAGGCAGTGCTCGTCTGCAATCTGTCTTCCTGGGTCGTACACGCGCAGTACCGCGGCTGGGGCATGGCCCTGCTTGCCTCGCAGCTGGAAGGCGCGCAGCTCACCTACACCTCCTTCACCCCACAGCCGATCTCTTGGACTGCCCTCATGGCGCAGCGTTTCAAGCCGCTGGAGTCGCACAGGATCGCCATGCTTCCGTTGCTACAGGCCGAGACGATGTTTGGGCCGAACCGGCCGGTCATCAGCTTCGATCCGGCCGTGGTCCGCGAGAGGCTGACCGGCGAACAACGACAGATCTTCGACGATCACGCGCGGTATGACTGCCTGCAGCTAACCGTCAGCGACGGGTCCGATTATGCCTATCTCGTGGTGAAGCGCCGCATTCACCGTGTTGCAGCGGGCCGACTGGGAGGACTGGCGCGAGTTCTGCCGTTGCGAATCCCCTATTCGGACATCCTGCATTGTAGTGCACCGGAATTGCTGTTGCGGCATCTCGAGCGCGTCAAGCTGACGATCCTGCGTCGACAGCGGACGGCAGCGCTCGTGGCGGACGCGCGGCTCTTTCCTGTCCGGCCACGGGGCGTGCTGCTCCCGGTGAGCAACTGTTACCGCTCCGCGTCGATCGCTGCCGGTGAACTCGACAGGCTATATTCGGAAATCGTGCTCCTGCCCATCTGATTTTGGCACATTTCGGACCTCGGCAATTCCATGCTTGAGTCCGTCATGCGCACCAAAGCGGACGTAACGCCTACGTCGGCAGCGGCGTATCGGTCCCCCGACGCGCAGTTGCGCATCTGAGATCGTGTGCGCTGCGCTCCATGTCGAAGAAGCGACGCCACCCACTCTGGATCGCGCTTGAGTCGTTAAACTTCATCGGTAACGATCCACGAAACTGTCCTGAAGTCATTTTGTCGCCAGCTCGAAATCTGCCCAACACGATTTCCCGGTAACTTGTGCATCAGCCGTTCCTGCAAAGTTCGACGGCACGACTGTTTTACAGGTGCACTATGGGCGACGAATTTGCCTCATACGCGTTTCTTGCTGTCACCGCTGCAGGTATCGTCCTGCTGTGCTCAGGCCTTATGGCTTTGGTGCTCACTTAGCGAACTGCAGTCGGCAGCTTCTTGGCGGCTGCCTTCTCGAGCTTGTTCCGCGGTGCCCGAAGCGGAAGAGCAGCACCGCTGACCCATTGCGGCGAGCCGTCCGCCGACGCTAACGTGTCGCAGCTACAGACATTGCAGTCGTCTTGCAGAACGGACGGAAACGTCTGAAAATTCGTTTCAGGGCCTCTTTGGATCCAGTTCCGACGACCCGCTGAAGCCCCAGATCCGGCAGCTTTTTTCTCCGCCCGATTTTGGAGCCCACCATGGCGACATTCACGCAATCGCAAAGCCTGCTGGTTTCCGTAAGTCTTGCTGCACTGGGCGGCACGGCACTGGCGACGCTGCTGGCCGGGGGCGGTTTTATTCTCGCGGACGCACGCGCAACCGCCGTGGATGTCTCGCTGCCGATCGCCCACGCCGATATTCCGACCTGCGGGCCGCCGACGGGAACCGCCCGGCCGAACATGATGTTTCGCCTGGTGCAGACGGAAGTGCCGCGCGCCGGGATGAGCGCAGCCAGCCCCGCGCCGGCATTTGCGGACACCGAGCCGCCGCTGTGGACCGGCATCGGCTCCACCACCTGGAAGGTCACGACCGCGAACGAGCGCGCGCAGGCTTATTTCGATCAGGGCCTGCGTCTCGCCTACGCCTTCAATCACGATGAGGCGCGACGCGCGTTTCGCATGGCGCAAAAACTCGACCCTGACTGCGCCATGTGTTTCTGGGGCGAGGCGCTGGTGCTCGGTCCCAACATCAATCTCCCGATGCCGGAAGACGCGGTCGCGCCAGCCTATGACGCCGCGCAGAAGGCGAAGACGCTGGCCGGCAAAGCGAGCCCGCGTGAGCAGGCGCTGATCGGCGCCATCGCGGTGCGCTACGGCAGCGACCCCAAGGCCGCTCGCGCACCACTCGACGCGGCCTACGCGGCCGAAATGGCGAAGGCAGCAAAACAGTTTGCCGAAGACGACGAGATTGCCACGCTCTATGCCGAGGCGGTGATGGATCTCAGCCCCTGGGACTATTGGAAGCCGGGCGGCCGCGACGCCAAGCCACAGAGCGTGGCGATCGTGCCGACGCTGGAGCGCGTGCTGGCGCGCAATCCCAATCATGCCGGCGCTATTCACCTTTATATTCATGCCGTCGAGGCGTCGGACCGGCCCAAGCGCGCCGAGCCCTATGCCGACAAGTTGCGCGGCGCGGTTCCCGGCGCAGGCCATCTCGTGCACATGCCGAGCCATATCTATTATCGGGTCGGCCGCTATCTCGACGCGCTGGAAGACAACAAGACCGCGGTCAAGGTCGACGAAAAATACCTGACCGAGACCAACGCGCCGATGGGCGTCTACAGGCTCGGCTATTATCCGCACAACGTGCACTTCGTGATGGCGTCGGCGCAGATGGCCGGCGACGGCCCGACCGTGATTGCGGCTGCGGAGAAGCTCGGCCAGCTCATTCCCAGCGAGGCAGCCAAGGGCATTGCGATGGTGCAGCCGGTCAAGGCGGCGCCATACTTCGCGCACGCGCAGTTCAGCACGCCGGAGACCATTTTGGCGCTGCAAGATCCCGGCGATGCGATCCCCTATGTCAAGGCGATGTGGCTCTACGTGCGCGGCGTCGCGCTGGTGGCGAACCGTGACTTCGCGGGCGCTACTGCCGCAGCCAGCGCCATCGAGACGATCGAGCGCACCGCGGACTTCAAGCTGCTGACGGATTCAGGCATCCCGGCGCAGGAGGTGCTCCGCATCGCGCGCACGGTGGTCCTCGCACGCGTAGCCCAGGCCAAGGGCGACTATCGTACCGCCATCATCCGGTTCGAACGGGCGGCGGCATTGCAGGACAACCTAGCCTACACCGAGCCGCCCTATTGGTATTATCCGATCCGGCAGTCGCTTGCCGCCGTCCTGCTGCAGGCCGGCCGTTACGCCGAGGCGGAGCGGCAATTCCAGCGCGCGCTCAGCCGGGCACCCGCCAATGGCTGGTCGTATTACGGGCTCGCGGAACTGCACAAGTCACGCGGTAATGGCTCCGCAGCCCGCAAGGCCGAGGCCGACCTTGCCAGAACCTGGATCGGCGACCGCAAGCTGTTGCAGATTTCGAATCTCTGAAGCGAGCACCTCACTCGTGGCGATGAGATGATCGAATGAGGCGTCCCGGGACGCGAGCTGTTTCTGCACGCAGGTCGTTATCTTCCTTTTTCTGAGCGCGATTCCATCGACAGGCACCTGATCTCGTTATTGCACGGTTACTTTCCAGCGACGCCTTGATTTCTGCACTTTTTGAGAAGCAGATGGCCAATGTAACGCTTTGGAGGGACAGGCCATGCCGAGGTCCGGGCTGGCGTTGTTGCTTTTGGGGCTGCTCGGGTTTGTGCTCGGCGGCTGCATGCAATCGACGCTCGCGCCGTCGTCGAATGCCGGTTTGACCCCGAGGGACCGGCAGCTGCTGGCCCACACGCCTTATGCGCAGGCCAGCATTCCCGAGACCTATCGCCGGCATATTGTCGATTACATGCGCAAGGAGCAGCCGGGCACCATCCTGGTCGATAGCAGCGCGCGCTATCTGTATTACGTTCTGCCGGGAGGCAAGGCGATCCGCTATGGCGTGACGGTGGGAGAGGAAGCGCTGGCCTGGTCCGGCGTCGCAACGGTTGGCCGTGTGGCTGAATGGCCGGACTGGATCCCGACGGCGGAGATCCAGGCCAGGCTCGGCCCCTACCCCAAGCGCGTTCCCGGCGGTCCGGCTAATCCCCTCGGCGCGCGGGCGATCTACCTCTACGAGGGCAACAAGGACACCCTGTACCGTATCCACGGCACCAACCAGCCGGAATATATCGGCCACGCCATCTCGTCCGGCTGCATCCGCATGACCAACGAGGATGTCATCGATCTCGTGAATCGGGTGCAGCCAGGCGCGATCGTCGTCGTCCTCCCGCCCGGGCGGACCGCGTGGATGGGCCCTGTCGCGGGACGCGCATGACGTCTCGTTTGAACCCGAAGCACAGGCGGACGCGGCTGCGGCCCGTGTGGCTTGCCGTTGCGGGTCTGGCCGTGCTGATCGCGGCAGGGGACGATGCGCGTGCCAGAAGCGGCGAACGCCTGATCGAGTCCATCGAGACGCGCAGTGCCAGCGAGCCGCTGATCGCCATCGTTTCGCTCCGCGACCAGCGGATCACCGTCTACGACGCCAAGGGGTGGATCCTGCGGGCGCCAGTGTCGAGCGGCTCGAAGGGACGCGAGACGCCCGCCGGGATCTTCAGCGTCATCCAGAAAGTCGAGGAGCATTACTCGAACCTGTATGACGATGCCTACATGCCGCACATGCAACGCATCACCTGGTCGGGTATCGCACTGCATGGCGGTGTCCTGCCGGGGCGTCCGGCGTCCCATGGCTGTATCCGGTTGCCATTCGACTTCGCCGAGCGCCTGTTCGACGCGACCAAGATGGGCATGCGTGTGATCGTGGCGCCAACCGATGTTGCGCCCATTGAGCTTGCCCATCCGCTGCTGTTCCAACCCAAGCCGGGTGCCGGCGCCATGGCCGCCGTCCGCACCGCAGAGGCGCAGGAGGCGGCGAGGAAAGCGGCCCAGGCGAGGCTCGCCGCGGAAACGGCGTTCCGGGAGGCCTCGCGCGCCAGGGAGCCGGTTCGCGCGGCGGAACATCAAAAGCGCAGAGCCGAGGTGCAATTGGCGGCTGCCGAGGCCAGACTCGGCGCTCCCGGCTCGGCGGAGGCAAAGGAGCAGGCTGAGGATGACAAGGCAAAGGCCGCCGTCAGGGTCGCCGAGCTGCAGCTGCAATCGGACGCCGCCAGCGCGGACCTGCAATCGAGGCTCGATGCGGTCACGTCTGCGCGCGAAGCTGCCGCCGCGGCGGAGACGGCGCGGGCCGCGGCAGCCGAGGCGGCCCGCCAGGCCGAACGCGAACTGCAGCCGATATCGGTGTTGATCAGCCGCAAGACCCAGCGGCTTTACGTCCGTCAGGCATTCAAGCCCATCCATGAAAGTGAGGTGACGGTCGCGGATCCCGATCGTCCTATCGGCACGCATGTCTTCACCGCCGTCGAGCGCTCGAGCGACGATACCAGGTTGCGATGGAGCGCCGTCTCAATGGGCGGCGGTCGTCCACCCGGCGCCACGCTTGAGCCGGATGACCGGGCGCGTGCGAAGCGTGATCGCGACGCTGAGCCGGTGCCGACGGACCCCGGCAGCGCAAAGGCTGCGCTCGACCGCATCAGCATTCCGCAGGACGCATTGGATCGCATCGGCAACATGACGCCGCGATCTTCCCTGATCGTCACGGACGAGGCGTTGAGCACGGAAACCGGCAAGGGTACGGAGTTCGTGGTGCTGTTGAGCGGCGAGCCCCAAGGCGGCATCAAGAAACGGCGACGCAGTCCGGGGACCGATTTTCGCTACGCGCGCCCACGCAGCTCGCCTTTTTGGGGCTCGCCGTTCGGGAACAGCTTTTCTGCCTGGTGAGACCGTTCTTTGCGCGGCCGAAGTTTGCTCCCTACTCCCTGGCTCGCACGATGCTGATCCGCGTTTCGTCGACGAAGTTCTTGATGTCCTGATCGGGCCGGCGGAACAGGTTGCGTTCGACGGTGAGCGAACGGCCGCTGATCGTCTTGGTGCAGCGCTCCTTCAGGTAGACGCCGCCGACCGGCTGGTCTCCCGCATCGGGCTGACCTTCGCTGCAATTCCACCCCTCCGGCCCGTAGCGTGACTTGGCCTGGATCCCGAGCAGGAATGCCTTCTTCCGGATATAGAGCCGCGCCTTCGGATCGGTCTCGATCTGCAAGCCGGCGACGTGGCCGGTGTCGTCGATCAGCAGGGTCAGGATCGCCGGATGGCCCGCCACCATCGTGCCGTCGCGGCTGGTGAAGGGATCGTAGCCAAACCGGATCGCCCGCATCGCCTTCGCGTCGGCGGAACAGTCGCGCCAGTTCTTCCACCCGGTCAGCGTTCGCTTCGGATCATCGGCGCAAGCAAAATCGACATAGCCGGTTTCCGGCAGTTCGCCCGCGGACATTCCGAGGCGGATGTCACGCAGGTCGTTGCCGCCGAATTCTTCCGTTCGTGCCGGAGAGTGCGCCAATGCGACCGCCTGCCAGAGCAAGCCCGCAGCAACAACGCCCGATAGCTTCAATCTGTTCATCACTGGCTCTTCCCCGTGTTGGCGGTCGCGTGATCCGGCTTTTGCGCCTCGGCCTTGTAGACGTCGCAGACCCGCGACGAACTCGAGAAGAAGGCGACGCATTCGGCGTAAGTGGGCTCGCCCGCCCCCTTGATGTGGGCGATCACGTAATCGGCGACGGCTTCGATATCTTTCGGCCGCAGGAATGATCCGCCCTCGGGCGGCATCTGTGCCCCCGCATCCTGGCGGGTCATGTCGAAGCATTTCACCTCATCGTAGGCGCCGCGCACGAAGAACGGCATCCCGGTGCCCGGCCGTCCGCAGCCGACGGTCTCGATGATCTGTTCGCGCGTCAGCTCGGTCCTGCGCAGCGACAGCGCATCGCCGCCGTAACCGCCGCCGCCATTGCCGTGCCATTTGTGGCAGCCCATGCAGTTGGCGCGACCGAACACCGCCTTGCCGGCGTTGGTCGGATCCGAAGCCGTCGCCTGCGCCGACTGACCATAGGCAGAAAAATTCAGCGCGACGACGCTGACGAGCAGCATGCCCGCCGCCGGCAGTTTGTTTGACATCATCATGGCGTCTCTTGTCGGGGAAACGGGAGGGCCCGCCAGAGGCAGGCCCTCCTTCGGGGAATGTCAGAGCGCGAAGACGTAGAGCATCGATCCCGGCTGTATCTTCTTCAGTTCGGGCGTCGAATCGATGAACCACTTGTCCCAGGCGCCGCCGAGGCCGACGAGGATGGCGAGATATTGCTTGCCGTCGACCGAGAACGTCATCGGCGGTGCGTTGACGCCGCCGCCGGTGTTGAACTCCCAGAGCTTCTGCAACGACTTGGCATCAAGCGCCATCACCTCGCCGGAGGGCTGGCCGGTGAAGACGAGATCGGACGTCGCAAGCATGCCGCCGAGATTCGGGAACGGCGTTTCCAGCTTGCCGGCGATCTTGCCGGTCGTGACGTCGATCGCCGTGACGCTGCCGGTGATCCTGAAGGGCTGGCTCGGGCCACCGCCGGTCCAGAACTCGCGCGGCTTCAGCTTGTCCGGCGTCATCACCTCAACCTTGATGCGGTTGCAGCTTTCGATCACCGGGATGTACCAGAGCTTGAGGTCCGGATTGTAGGCGGTCGGCGGCCAGTTCTTGCCGCCCATGTTGCCGGGGCAGATGTCGGTTTCCATATTGGTGCGGCTCGGCGTCACCGACGCGATATAGGTCTGCACCGACTTGTTCGGGTCATACTCGATCGGCTTGCCGCTCTCCGGGTCGAGCCCCTTGGTCCATGTGACCTTGTTGACGAACGGCAGGCCCCAAACGAATTTGCCGTTGGTTCGATCGATCGCATAGGCGAAGCCGTTGCGGTCCGCTTCGAGCGCAAGCTTGCGCGGACCGCTCGGCCCGGGGATATCGACCAGCACGTTTTCCGCCACGCTGTCGTAATCGTAGGGATCGTTCGGCGTGTGTTGATAGTGCCACTTGATCTTGCCGGTATCGGCGTCGAGCGCCAGCGAACTGTCGGTGTAGAGGTTGTCGCCCGGCCGATACGCATTATCCCAATCCGGCCCGGGATTGCCGACGCCCCAGATGATGGTGTCGGTCGCGGGATCGTAGGTGCCGGTCACCCAGGTCGAGCCGCCGCCGGCGGCCATCGCGTTGTTGTTGTCCTTCCAAGTCTCGCTGCCGGGCTCGCCCTTGCCGGGGATCGTATAGGTGCGCCAGACTTCCTTCTGGGTCGACAGATCGGTGGCGGCGATCCAGCCGCGGATACCGTATTCCGCGCCGGCCACGCCTGTGATCGCCATGTTCTTGACGATCAGCGGCGCGCCGGTGATGACCTCACCCTTGTCCGGATCGGCCACGGAGCGCTGCCAGGCGACCTGGCCGGAATCCTTCTTGGTTGCGATCAGCCGGCCGTCCAGCGTGTGAGAAATCACGAGATCGCCCCACAACGCGACGCCGCGATTATCGACGCCGCAACAGGCGACGGCGCCGGCCCAGTCACGGTCGGTCTTCGGATCCATCTTCCAGACCAGTGCGCCGCGGCCGCCATGCGCATCGATCTTGTAGACCGAGCCCCATCCATCGGTGACGTAGAGAAAGCCGTTCTCGGCAATCGGCGTGCCTTCCAGGCCGCCATGGCTCCAGATGCCGCCGGGCTCGATGCCGCCCAGGTGCAACGTCCAGGCGACCTTCAGGTTCTTCACCGTGTCGCGGTTGATCTCCTTCAGCGTGGAGAACCGGTGACCCGCATAATTCTGATGATGATGAAGCCAGTTGCCGGCTTCCTTGTCGACGTTGAGCAGCCGCTCCTGATTGACCTCGTCCGCGGCAAAGACGGGCTTTACGCTCGCAGCGCCTGCGGCAGCCAATGCAACGGCAAGCAAACAGGCTCGCGTTGACACTTTCGTGGGACCTGAAGATCGCTCCATGATTATTGCCTTCCTTGTTGGCAGGTTGTTGTTGGCAGTTCATGTTGGCATTCTTGTTGGCAGTTCTTGCTTGTTGGCAGTTCTTGTCGGCAGTTGTTGTCGGATCAAACGTCCGGTCTGTCCGGGCGTCCCGCCGACGGGCCCTGTTCAGAGCTTCACCGCTGCGCTGTCGCGATCAGGGCGTTCGCGAAATTTGCACCTCCGTTTCCTTGGTGCCGGCCTTCTGGAAGACGACGGTGCAGGTGAAGGCCTCGCCGGCAACGAGCTTCTGCCGCGTCTGCAGCAGCATGACGTGATAGCCGTCCGGCTTGAGTTCGATGGTCTTGCCTTGCGGTATAGGGATCGACTTGATCTCGCGCTTGGCGGGTGCGCCTTCGCCGCGATCGACGGTGTTTTTCTCGGAGAAATTCGCAAACGGACAGCGGACGCGCAGCAAGGCGTCGGCTTCGGCCGCATCGTTCTTGATCGTCATCAGCAGCGGAAGATTGATGCCGATCTCGTCGGACGCGGCCACCCGGGCGTCGGTCACCTGGAGCGCATCACCGGCAGCGGCGAAGCCGGGCGTCAGCCCAAAGTTCAGCCCAAGCCCGGCGGCAAGTCCAACCGCGAGCAGCGGCCATCGGGAACTTGCAGGCGAGGGATGTCCAAAGGAACAGGCGGTCCGATTCATCGGCGCCATCCTCCCACGATCTTTTCTTGTTTCTTGCGTTTTAGATTACGCCCTTGGGTATTCCAATTCTTCCTAAATTGGGGCGGCGATAGGGCCGCGTGTGGAAAATGATTCCAGCAACTCGCTCGCGTGGCGTATTTCATACCAATCGTGTCGAGATGATCCCTTCAGCCGATAGACCATCACGAGGATGCGGGCGGCGAGCTATCTCCTCACCTTCATCTTCTTGAACTTCACGCTCTTGCCGTCCGCCTGCCTTGTCGCGATGTAGCCGGCCTCGAGGCAGGCTTCGCGCTGCGGCATCTTCTCCTGCGGGCTACGCTCGGTTTCCCACCACGAGGCCCGGTGCGCCGCGCGCGGCAGCGCGGCGTCGATGATCTCCTCGATCTGTTCGAAGGTCAGCACGAATTCGGGCAGCGTCTGCTTCTTCAGATAGTCCCGCAGCAAATCGTAATCGTTCACCCGTGTCCCCGTAGTTTTGCGCAAAGCCGCCGATCCCGGCAACCAAGCGTTAACCGATCGGCGCATCCTTGTCGCCATTTAAGGCCGCTGCAACGATTCCCGGCGCATTTCAGGGGATTGGGAGCGGACGATGCTGTTCGGACGGCGAAAAGACATGGCCAGAAGGCGCTGGCGGCTATCAGCAAAATTGCTGATCGCCTCCTCCGTGGCCACCGTGATCGGCTTTTCCGCGATCTGCGCCAACGTGATGCTGGAGATGCGGCGCGGCGAGGAAGAGCTGGCGCGCCAGACGCTCGAAAACCTCGCCGCCGGCATCGACGCCGATATCGGACGCAACATCGAACTCTACGACCTGTCGCTGCGCGCGGTCGCCAGCAATCTGGTGATGCCGGAGCTCAAGGACGTCAACAAGGAAATCCGCCATCTGATCCTGTTCGACCGCGCCGCCTCCGCCAAGCATTTCGGCGCGATCCAGGTATTCGACGCGTCAGGGCGATTGTGGATCGATGCGTCCTCGCTCGACCCGCGGCCGGAGAACCGCGCTGATGAGGAATATTTTGCGGTCCATCGGAGCAATCCGGACGAGGGCCTGTTCGTCAGCCGCCCGATGCTGCATCGCGGAGCCTATTCGATCGTGCTGAGCCGGCGCATCTCCGACGCCGAAGGCCGCTTTCTCGGCGTGGCCGCGGGCTCGATCCGGTTCAGCTACTTCCATGAACTGTTCGACCGCCTCAACCTCAGTCCCGACGATACGATCACCGTGCTGCGCCGCGACCGCACCGTCATCATGCGCAAGCCGTTCAACCTCGACATCATCGGCAAGAACCTCGCGACGGTGCGAAGCTGGAGCGCGAACAATCTGAAGCCCACCGGATCCTATGCCGGACAAGGCCCCGTCGATGCGACACCCCGGCTCTATGTCCGGCGCGACAGCAGCGGTCCGCTGTATGTCGTGGTTGGAAAACCGCTCGAAGCCATCTTCCGCGTCTGGCAACGGGAAGTGATCCGGATCGGCGCCATCATGACCGCGCTGATCCTGTTCGTACTTGGCACCACCTTCTTCCTCGGACGCGAAATCAGCCGCCGCGCCCAGGCCGAGGACAGGCTCGAGGAACTCGCCACCACCGACGCGCTCACCGGCCTGAAGAACCGGCGCAAGTTCGATCTCGAGATCGATACGGAGTGGCGGCGCGCGGTGCGCGGCAGAACGCCGGTCGCGCTATTGATGATCGATGCCGATCACTTCAAATCCTACAACGACAATTATGGCCACCAGGCCGGCGACCAGGTGCTGGTCGGCATTGCGATCTGCATCTCCGACTCGGTCAGGCGCGCCGGCGATTGCGTAGCGCGGTTCGGCGGCGAGGAATTCGCGGTGCTGTTGCCGGGGTTCTCGGTCACCGAGGCGCTCGCGGTCGCCGAAAACATCCGGCACAAGGTCGCGCATTGGTCTGACGAAGAAGTCACGACCGTCAGCATCGGCGTCGCCAGCATGATGCCATCAGCCGGGCTGGACTGGCCCGACCTGATCGCGGCCGCCGATAAGGCGCTCTATGCCGCCAAGGCCAATGGCCGCAACCAGACCGTGGTCGCCAACGTTCCGAAACTGGCGATGGTGGCTTGAGGCAAGCCCTATCCCCGTCATTGCGAGCGAAGCGAAGCAATCCATAGCGCCGCAGAGGAAGCATGGATTGCTTCGTCGCAAGGGCTCCTCGCAATGACGGTCGTAACTTGAGAGTTCGTCATTCCGGGATGGTCCGTAGGACCAGACCTCAGGTGCGCAATTGCGCACCGGGGAATCTCGAGATCCCTCGATGTGCAATTGCACATCTAAGGTTCGCATCTTCGATGCGCCCCGGGATGACTTCAAAAGCGCGTGCGCTTTTGAAGTCACTTCTCCAGATACTTCTTCATCTCCGCGCGCAGGCCGTCGCGCAGATCGGCGCGGGCCATGCCGTAGGCGATGTTGGCGCGCAGGAAGCCGGGCTTGGAGCCGCAATCGTGCCGCTCGCCCTCGAACTCCAGGCCGTAGAATTTTTGTGTGTTGGCGAGCGCTCGCATCGCATCGGTGAGCTGGATCTCGCCGCCGGCGCCGCGCTCCTGGGTCTCGAGAATCTTGAAAATCTCCGGCTGCAGGATGTAGCGCCCGGTGATCGACAGATTTGACGGCGCGGTGCCTTTGGCCGGCTTCTCCACCATGCCGTCGACCTCGAACATCTTGCCGGTGCGCTTGCCGACGCCGCAGATGCCGTATTGATGGGTCATGTCTTCGGGCACCGCCTCGACCGCGAGCACGTTGGATTTCTCACCGAGCTTGCTGGCGGCCTCGATCATCTGCGCGAGGCAGCCCGGCGTGTTCAGCACCAGTTCGTCCGGCAGCACCACGGCGAACGGTTCGTCGCCGACGATGTCGCGCGCGCACCAGACCGCATGGCCGAGACCCAGCGGCGCCTGCTGGCGGGTGAAACTGGTGGCGCCGGCGGCGGGTTGGTCGCGCGCCAGGATGTCCTGCTCGGCCTTCTTGTTGCCGCGCGCGGCGAGCGTGGTGTCGAGCTCGAACATGCGGTCGAAATGGTCCTCGATCACGCCCTTGTTGCGCCCGGTGACGAAGATGAAATGCTCGATGCCGGCTTCCTTGGCCTCGTCATAGACGTACTGGATCAGCGGCTTGTCGACGATGGTCAGCATTTCCTTCGGCATCGCTTTGGTGGCGGGCAGGACGCGGGTGCCGAGACCGGCGACCGGGAAGACGGCTTTGCGGATTTTCATGGGAATATCGGAAGTCCCTTAAGCGTGAGGAGTATGCGTCTGATGGACGTTGGTAGCCCGTTTGCAGCCGGGAACAAAGGCGGATGTGTGGTGCAACAAAGTCTGCATCCCGCTTTGCGCCCCCTTGCGGCGGAACAGGGAAAGCAACAAATTCCGGCCTCTGTTAAGCTGTTGGAAACCGTGACAGGGCCTTGTGAAACGGGGACGTTGGAGGGCGGAGACGACATGCGTTGGACGGGAACCGCGGTGACCTACCGGACCGCCGCGATCATCATTGCGGTGACGCTGCTGCATGCTGCTTTTTGCACCCAGGCTTTTGCCCAATCATCCGGCAACAACGGCGTCTCGAACTTCCTCGGCAACATCTTCGGCCAGAAATCAGCCACCTCGCCGCAGGCGCAGGCAGCACCTGCCCCGGAAGGCGTCCCCTCCGCGCCATCAGCACCATCCGCACCGCCGCCCTGGAGCGGCGAAGACGGCGGTTCGGGCCATCCACTGATGACCGCAAACGCGATCCGGCAGGCGGCGGCGAATTTTCCCAACTGCGTCGCTTCGATGTGGCCCGATGCCGCACGGCGTCACGTGACGCAAGCGAATTTCGAACGCTTCACCGCGGACCTTTCGCCCGACCTGCGCATCATGGACCTGATGGATTCGCAGCCCGAATTCACCAAGGCGATCTGGGACTATCTCGACATCCTCGTGAACGACAACCGGCTCGCCAAGGGCCGCGAGATCCTCGCCAGGTACAAACCGCAATTCGACGCGGTGGAGAAAGCCTATGGCGTCGACCGCTACGCCATCGCGTCGATCTGGGGCATCGAATCGAACTACTCGACGCAGATGGGCGATCGCAACGTGCTCAATTCGACCGCGACGCTGGCCTGCATCGGCCGCCGCCAGGGCTATTTCAAGGACGAGTTCCTGACCGCGCTGGAGATCCTGAACCGCGGCGACCTGCGTCCCGAACAGATGCGCGGCTCGTGGGCCGGCGCGTTCGGGCCGACGCAGTTCATGCCGACCGCCTTCAAGCGCTACGCCGTCGATGCCGATGGCGACGGCCGCCGCGACGTCGTCGACAATCCGGCCGACCTGATCGCCTCGACCGCCAACAACCTCAGGAAAGACGGCTGGCAGTCCGGCCAGACCTGGGGCTACGAGGTCGTGCTGCCCAAGGGTTTCAACTTCATGCTGGCCGACAAGGCCAAGGCGATGCCGATCGCGCAGTGGGAACAGCAGGGCCTCAGACGCGCCGACGGCAAGCCGTTCGGCAATCAAGCCGACAAGGCCTATTTGCTGGCGCCCGCCGGGGCTGACGGGCCGGGATTCCTGATGCTGCAGAATTTTCGGGTGATCATGAAATACAACCCGGCCGAGGCCTATGCGCTGGCGATCGGGCATTTCGCCGACCGCCTGCGCGGCGGCGCGCCGTTCGTACAGCCCTGGCCGCGACAGGAACGGGTGCTGTCGCGGGCCGAGCGGCTGGAGCTGCAGCAGCTGCTGGCCCAGCGCGGCTTCTACCGGGGCACCCCGGACGGCCAGTTCGGCGGCATGACCCGCGAGGCGCTGCGCGGCTTCCAGGCCTCGATCGGGGCCCCTGCGGACGGTTTCGCCTCCTCCGACGTGCTGGACCGGCTGCGGGGGCGCTGAAACAGCGTTTTGGTCCCCAAAAGTAACCCTGTAGCGCACATTTTCGTGCCGCCCTTGACGGGGGTGGCGGTTGCCCGATTTATGGCAAGGAATATGCCCGCTTGCGGCCTGATTCCGCTATTATAGCTGACACCTTCACGAGCATTGCGATCGAGCCGGATGTCGAAGCCAAAGTCCTTTTTCCGCGTGTTCACCGAAACCGGTCCGCTGACGGCGGTGGCGGTGGCGATCGCGCTGTTGATCGGGATCGCGGGACCGGCGTCGGCGCAGTTTTTCAATTTCGGAGGCTTCGGCGGTCCGCCGCAGCAGCAGCGGCAGGCGCCGCGCAACAATGGCGGCGGCTGGTTCGGCGGCGACTTCTTTGCGCCGTTCCAGCAGCAGGCCCCGCAACAAGCGCCACGCCAGGATTTTTCCAGGGCGCCGGCGCCCGCCAAGCGCGATACCGCTCCGGAACGTAACGTGCTGGTGCTCGGCGATGCGATGGCGGACTGGCTCGCCTACGGCCTGGAAGACGCCTACTCCGAACAGCCCGACATGGGCGTGATCCGCAAGCACCGGACCGTGTCCGGCCTGATCAAATATCAGCCCAAGGGCGAACCGTCGGATTGGGCCGCCGCCGCCCGCAGCATCCTCGCCAACGAGAAGCCGGACGCCATCGTCGTCATGCTCGGCCTCAACGACCGCGTCGCGATGCGCGAGCCCGCGGTCGACAAAACGAAGAAAGACGAGAAGAAAGACGACAAGAAGACCGCCAAACCGGCCGACGCCAAACCCGATGCCAAGCCCGGCGCGAAACCGGAAGGCTCGGCGGAGACCGCCGCCAAGCCGGATGACAAGCCGGCCGATGCCGAAGCGGCCGACGACGCCGACAGCGATGCGCCGCAGACCGCAGCGCCGGAGAAGAATTCGCGATCGGCGGGCGGGCTCTACGAATTCCGCGACGAGCGCTGGGTCGAACTCTACGCCAAGAAAATCGAAGAGATGATCGGCATCCTGAAATCCAAGGGCGTGCCGGTGCTGTGGGTCGGTCTGCCAGCGGTGCGGGGCGTCAAGGGCACGTCCGACTCGCTGTTCCTCAATGCGCTCTATCGCGACGCATCAGCCAAGGCCGGCATCACCTATGTCGATATCTGGGATGGCTTTGTCGACGAGGCCGGCCGCTTCCTGCAGAAGGGCCCCGACTTCGAAGGCCAGATCCGCCAGCTGCGTTCCTATGACGGCGTGTATTTCACCAAGCCCGGCGCGCGCAAGCTCGCGCATTATGTCGAGCGTGAAGTCACCCGCCTCCTGGCTTCGCGCTCGGGACCGATCGCACTGCCGGTCGAACCGGCGACGCCCGACGCCAATGCCGTGCCGGGCCAGCCGGCGCCGCGGCCACTGGCCGGACCTATCTTGCCGCTGGTGGCCTCCTCCGTCGGTACCGATCAATTGCTCGGCGGACCGGGCACGCGTCCCGCCGCGGTCGATGCGCTTGCCGCGAGGACGCTGGTGAAGGGCGAGCCGCTGGCGGCGCCGGCCGGCCGCGCCGATGATTTCGCCTGGCCGCGCCGCGAGATCGGCCGCGAACAGGCCAAAGAACCGGGCAAGGAACCAAGCAAGGACCAAGCCAAGGGTGAATCGCCGGTCGCGGCCACCTCACCTGACGGTACGGCCCCGGCAGCCGCGCCCGCCGCGCCGCCGAAACCCCTCGCGCCGAAGCGGCAATTCCGTCCCGCGCAGACCGAACAGCCGGCATTGCGCGATTTCTTCGGCGGCTTCGGTGCGCCGCCGCGCCAGATTGCACCAGCGCCGCCACGCGCGCCTGGACCCATCGCGCCGGGCGTGCCGCGCCCGCCGGGTAACGTCGGACGAGCGGCAGAAGCCCCGGCAGGCGCGTTCATGAGATAGACGCCATTCCCACGCAGATGGACGGTGTGGCTTGGCTCGCACGTCATCCCCGCGCAATGGCTTCGCCATTGTCGCTGGAGGCGCGAGCGAAGCGAGCCTCCAAGATGGGCCACGGGCCGTACTCATCCTTCGAGGCGCGCAAGTCTGCAGCGCAATTGCGCCGCTGAGCGCACCTACGGGTGAACGCAATTGCGTTCACCCCGGGGATGACGGAGCGACAGTGTGAGGCTCAGCCGTAATACCGCCAGCGCGATGGCGGCGGGCGGCGCGGTTGACGGGTCATCAACAGCGCCAGGGCGAATCCGATCCCGCCTGCGACCAGAAGCGCGCCGAGCGGATTGTCCTGCACGGTTTTCGCCATCGCCTTCTGACCGTCGCGGATGGTGTCGCCGCTGTTGTCGTAGGCGTCCTTGACGGTATCCACGGCATCCTTGGCGTAGTTGGCCGCCGCATCGGTGGCGTCGCGCGCGGCGTCCTTGGCCTGACCGTACAAATTCTGCACGGTGCCTGCGGCCTCGCGCGCGCGGGCCTCGGCTTGCGTCTTGGCATCGCCCGTCATGCTACCGACAGCGCCTTCGACCTTGCCGGCGAAATCCTTGGCTGAACCTGCAATTCGATCCTTGTCCATCACGATCACTCCCTGTTTCAGAGGAAGTAACCGACGAGACGCGTCGAGGTTCCTGATGCCTAAAGTATGAGCCCGCCATCGACCACAATGGTCTGGCCGATGACATAGGACGCCAGCGGCGACGCCAGGAACAAGGCGGCGCCGGCCATGTCGGCGGGGGTGCCGAGACGCTTCAGCGGAATCCGTTCAAGCGCGCCTTCAAGCCGCTTCGGATTTGCCGTCGTCGCCTTGGTCATCTTGGTGTCGACCAGCCCCGGCGCGATGCCGTTGACGCGGATGCCGTTCTCGGCCCAGGCCTCGCCCAGCGTGCGCGTCAAGCCGACCGCGCCGGTCTTCGAGGCGTTGTAGGCCGGATTGCCCATGGTCGAATGATAGGCCGCGGTCGAACTGACGATGATCAGCGATCCCTTGCTGGCGCTCAGCATCGCGTGGAATTTCGTCGCGCACGCCATCAGGCTCATCAGATTGACCTCGAGCACCTTGCGAAAGCCATCCATTTCGAATTCGCCGCGCCGGTAGATCACCGCGCCCTGCGCCAGCACCAGCACGTCGAGGCCGTCGAACGACGGCTTGAACTGCTCGATCGCCTGCGCGTTGCTGACGTCGAGCTGCGCATATTCGAGGCCTTGAAGGTCCGATCCTTCGCCGGCGAAATAATCCGCCGCTTTGGCGCGGGTGCCGCAGACCGCAACCCGCGCCCCCTTGGCGCGGAACGCCTGCGCGATGCCGTTGCCGATCCCGCTGGAGCCACCGACCACCAGCACCTGCTTGCCGCTGAAATCGAGTTCGTTCATCGCCTGCATCCTTTCTAGCTTGAGCTCTCATCGAGGAAGTTGACCATGAGAACCTCGTCGTAATATCGCCCGTTGTGCTTGAGGGCTTGCTTTTCATAGCCGTATTCGACGAAACCCATCGCGCGATAAAGTTTTCGCGCGCTTTCATTCTCGCTCACCACAGTCAGCTGCACCAGCTCCACGCGCCCGCGCGCATGGTCGAGCACCGCCGCAACCAGGCTTTTTCCAAGCCCCATGTTCCGCGCCGCCGCCCGGACATACATGGTCCAGAGGCGTCCCTTGTGCGCCTGCTTCAAATTTTCCTGCGCGGAATATCCGGCTATTCCGGCGAGCGTGCCATCGAGGAACGCAGCGAAAATATCCGCAGCCCCGAGCCTCGCCTCGAACCACGACAGCGGCTCTGCGCTTTCGCGTCCGAACGTGCTGCCGAAGGCTTCAGGATTTTTCTGCAGCGCCTCCAGCCGGATGTCCCGGTAAAGCGCGGCGTCCGAAATCTGCAGGCGGCGAATTTGCAGTCCGGGAATATTGGCCAACGTTGCACCTGTTACTGCAGAATCTTGTTTTGACGCGTTTTCTTCACGCGAACCGGAGTCCACTTCGCTGGAAAACGCTCTGGTTTGACCTGTCTGCGGATCGGTGCCAGCCTTGTCAATCCTGCAACGCAATGCACAAATTCCGCGAACATTTTAGGTCAGAATCCGCGATGTCAGATTTCAGAGAGCTCAGCCGTTCGGTCAAGGGCCTGACCGTTCTCGTCACCGGCGCCGCCAGCGGCATGGGCCGCGCCACCGCGCTGGTGTTCGCCGCCGAAGGCGCCAACGTTGCCGCCACCGATATCAACGCCGAGGCCACGCAGGCCGTCGCCGATGAAATCAAGGAAAGAGGCGGCAGCGCCAAGGCCTGGACGCTCGACGTCGCCAGGGCCGATGACATCGTCACGGTCGTCGGCGCCATCGCGGCGCATTTCGGCGGCCTCGACATCCTGATCAACAATGCCGGCCTGTCGCTGCGCGCCCCGATCGACGCGGACGGCTATGACGAGGCCTGGACCAAGGCGCTGGCGGTCATGCTATCAGCGCACCCGCGCATCATCCGTGCCGCGCTGCCGCATTTGCGCCAATCCAAATGCCCGCGCATCGTCAACATCGCCTCCACTGAAGCGCTCGGTGCCACCGCAACGAACAGCCCGTACGCGGCCGCCAAGGCCGGCGTCACCGGCCTGACCCGCGCGCTCGCCGTGGAACTCGGCCGCGAGGGCATTACGGTGAACTGTATCTGCCCGGGACCGATCCGGACCGGGATCACCGAGCGGATTGCGGAGGAGCACAAGACCATCTTCGCCAAACGCCGCACCGCACTCGGCCGCTACGGCGATCCCGAGGAAGTCGCCCATATGACGTTGAGCCTGTGCCTGCCGGCCGCTTCATACCTGACCGGCGTGGTTATTCCGGTAGACGGCGGGTTGATGGCGCGGAATGCGTGATGCCACTTTGTCATTGCCGGGCTTGACCCGGCAATCCATCCCCTTCGAAAGGCATTTATGAAGATTGATGGATGCCCGGATCAAGTCCGGGCATGACAGCTGTGCGCTCGGCAAGCGCTGGAGAACGTTGACTTGGGCCCGTCACGGAGTAGTTTTTTACAAAACGAAGCGGGACAACCGCCCGCCGCTTAACGGAGAAAACGCCATGACGGTCACGATCCGGCAGCTGGGTAAGCACTTCTTCGGCGAGGTTTCCGGCGTCGATCTGCGCAAGCCGCTGACGCCGCAGGAGGCCCAGGACATCGAAGCCGGCATGGACAAATACGCCGTGCTGCTGTTTCGCGGCCAGGACGTTACCGACGAGCAGCAGATGGCGTTCGCGCTGAATTTCGGCGAGCGGGAAAATCCGCGCGGCGGCAGTGTCGTCAAGCCGGAGGATTCTCGGCTGGCTCAGACCGGGCTCAACGACGTCTCCAACCTCGGCAAGGACGGCAAGCCGCTGCCGCGCGACAGCCGCATCAACCTGTTCAACCTTGGCAATTGCCTGTGGCATTCCGACTCATCGTTCCGTCCAATCCCGGCAAAATTCTCGCTGCTGTCGGCGCGGGTGGTGAACCCGAAGGGCGGCAACACCGAGTTTGCCGACATGCGCGCGGCCTATGACGCGCTCGACGACGAGACCAAGGCCGAGATCGAGGACATGATCTGCGAGCATTCGCTGATGTATTCGCGGGGATCGCTCGGCTTTCTCGACTACACCGATGAAGAGAAGGAATTGTTCAAGCCGGTGCTGCAGCGGCTGGTGCGCACCCATCCGGTACACGGCCGCAAATCGCTGTACCTATCCTCACATGCCGGCGCCATCAAGGGGATGACCATGCCGGAAGCGCGGGTCCTGCTGCGCGACCTCAACGAGCACGCCACGCAACCCGAATTCGTCCACGTCCACAAATGGACGGTCCATGATCTCGTGATGTGGGACAACCGCCAGACCATGCATCGCGTGCGCCGCTACGACCAGTCGCAGCCCCGTGACATGCGCCGCGCCACGGTGGCGGGAACGGCACCGACGGTGGCGCAACAGGCGGCGGAGTAGATTACTGTCGTCCCGGCCTTGAGCTTCAGATGTGCAATTGCACATCGGGAGACCCATACGCCGCGGCCCATCGGTTAGATCGCCGGCGTTAGTGACCTTCTGAAACAACGACTGCCGGGAGTATGGGTCCCGGCTCGAGGCCGGGACGACGCTGTGAGTGTGGTTACGCCTGCCCAGCCTCGATGCATCCTTCCATGATCCCATCGATCTCGGCGCGCGAGAGCACGCCGATCTCCGCAACGAACACCATCCGGGTCCGCGGCATTCCAGCGGCCGGCGGCCCGCCCGGGGCCAGCGTCGCGCGTCCGCCGGCGAACTGAAGCAACATCAACCTGCCGGGCTGCTCCACGGATTCGAACAGCCCCTTCGCCCGCGCCAGCTTCGGCGCGAGCCGATTGATCGCCGCCTGCAATCGGGCCAACGACAGCGGCCGTTCCGACGTCCAGCTCAGCGCCTCGAAGCGATCCGTTGCTGGCCGTCGCTGCCCCGGCTGGCGTGGCACCGGCGCTCGATCCGGATCCGAAGGGAAGAGCAGCGCCATCGGAACCTCGCCATGCGGCGCATCGACCAGCACCGCCGTGGGGCGGATCGCGCGGATCGCATCGCGGACCGGCGTGTGGCTGGCCGCGTCCGCGAGGTCCACCTTGCTCAGCGCGATCACATCGGCCGCCCGTATCTGGGACCGCAGCAGGGCGTCGTCGAACCTGGCGAGCGAAGTCGTGGCGTCCACGACGCAGAGCACCGTTTCGAGCGGCGCCTCGCGCCAGATCACTGGATCCATCAGGTTGCGCACGATGTCCTGGGGATCGGCGACGCCGCTGGTTTCGATCACGATGAATTCCGGCCGCGGATCACGCCGCAACAAGCCGGCCAGCGTGCGCAAGAGATCGCCTTCGAGCGAGCAACAGATGCAGCCATTGCTCAGGCTCACCACGCCGTCGGCGGCGCCGGTGATCAGTTCCGCATCGATATTGATCGCGCCGAAATCGTTGACGACGGCGGCAATCCGCCTGCCCCCGGCATGCGCCAAGAGATGGTTCACGACCGTGGTCTTGCCTGCGCCGAGGAAGCCGGCCACGAGCACGACCGGGACCGCCACCTCAGCCCCCGGTAACGGGCCGGCGCACCGGCTGCCCGGGCCGCGCCGCCACATCGAGCACGCCGTCTGATATCAGTGGCTGGCCGCTGACCACCAGATGACGCACGCCTTCCGACGGGCGGTTCATCGCAGAGAATGTCGCCCGGTCGCTCAGCGTTTCGTAATCGAACACGACGATGTCGGCATCCGCACCCGCCTGCAGCCGGCCTTTCGCGCGCATCGCCGGCGTGGAGGCGCCAAGAATTTCCGCGGGGATCAGCGCGCATTTTCGGATGCCTTCGAGCAGCGACACTTTGCGGCGCTCGCGCACCCACTCGCGGATGAAGCGCGTGAAGCAACCCGCCGAGCGCGGATGCGAGGTCGCATCGTCAGGCAGCGGCCAGGCGTCGCCGGTGTAGGCGCGGCCGTCCGTCAGCGTCCAGGGCATGGCGTCGGAGGCGATCGCGCCGCCGGGATAGAGCACCGCCATGTCGAGGAGGTCGCGATGATGCGCGTTATTGTCGATATCCAGAACGTGCCACAGAACCAGCGTGGAAGGTTCGGCGGCCTGTGCCGCCATCAGTTCCTGCCGGTCGCGGAAACGATGCCCGTCGGTCACCCGCTGCACCGAATCATAGCCGAGGCCGTTGCGCGCCTCGAATTCGGGGTCGCTGAAGAACGCGGCCGCCAGCACCGTCGAACCGGTACCGTAAGGATAGGCTTCGACCGTGATGGGCAACCCTTGCGCCTGCGCCTTGGCGATCAGCGCGACGCAACGCTCGATGTCCGTCTTGCTGGAAGAATTGAAATGGCAGATGTGCATGTGCGCGCCGGTGGCGCCGGCATAGCCGATCAGGCGGATATAGGCTTCCGCAGCGCTCTCCGGATCGATGCGCGACATGTAGGCGACATGGGTGAAGGTCGGCACCTCGCGCGCCGCCGCCAGCTGGCACACGGCGGTCAGTTCCTGCACCCCGGCGCCCGGGGCATAGGCGTTGAGGATGCCGATGCCGATGCCGCCCTCGCTCAGCCCGCCCGCGATGCGATCGAGAATGCCGGCCACTTCGGTATCGCTGGCCACGTTGTCGATCCAGCGGCGGTCGCGCATCGCATTGCCGAACGCCTCCAGCGAGCTTTCCGCGTTGGAGCCAGTCATCGCGCCAATGCGCGCGAACGCCCAGTTGACAGCTGCGCCGTAGTTCAGCACGCGGCCCTTCTCGGCCTGGCGGCGATACCAGGATGCGACCGGCAAGACTCCCGCTTCGAGGTCGAGCGACGTCGTGACGCCGTCGAACGCCTGCATGCGGTCGGCCGGGATCGACTGGCCGTGCGCGTGCAAATCGATAAAGCCGGGGGCGATCACCAGTCCGGTGGCGTCGATGGTGCGCTCGGCGCTGCCAAGCCCGGTGCCGACGGCGGCGATCTTGCCATCGAGCACCGCCACATCGCCGATGGCGTCCATGCCGCTGGCCGGATCCACCACCCGGCCGCCCCTGATTACCAAACCAGCCATCTCGTCACTCCCGCGTACTGAAGACCTGTTCCCTGCGAAGCCGGCTCAGCTTCGAAGGCGCGCAGACTGGCGAATAAGGGCCGTCGCGACCCCATAGAGGCAGATTTTCGGACGGGCAACAACCTCTGCCGGCGGAGGGCACGCATCCGCGAGTGGCGCAATGGAGTTGCGCCCGCGCTTCAGCACGCAACTCGTCATACGCGGGCTTGACCCGCGTATCCATCAACTGCGCAAAATGTCTTTCTTGGGGGATGGATTGCCGGGTCATAGGCGAGCGGAAGCGACGCCGTCCTTCAGACGGCTATGCCCGGCAATGACAGCCAGGGGCAATGACAGTCAGGCGTGGCCGGCTTCGTTCGACAGCATCGCCAGATCGATCCCGATCTTGCGCAGCGCACGCTGGTATTTCTCGTCGACGTCGTCGCCGAAGATCAGGTCCGCGTCGGCGGCGCAATGCAGCCAGCCATTGTGCTGGATTTCGTCCTCGAGCTGCCCCGGCGCCCAGCCGGCATAGCCCAGCGCCAGGATTGCGTGCTTGGGTCCCGAGCCCTTGGCGATCGCTTTCAGGATATCGACGGTCGCGGTCAGGCAAATGCCGTCGTCGATATTGAGCGTGGCATCCTTGATGAAGAAATCGCTGGAATGCAGCACGAAGCCGCGGCCGGTATCGACCGGACCTCCCTTGAGCACCTTCATGGTCTCGGCGTTTTCCGGCAGCGTGATCTGGTCCGATGTCTTGATGATATCGAGTTGCACCAGCAGGCCGGGAAAATCGATGCTGCCGGCCGGGCGGTTGACGATGATGCCCATCGCCCCCTCGGACGAATGGGCGCACATATAGATGACCGAGCGTTCGAAGCGCGGGTCGCCCATGACCGGCATGGCAATCAGCAGCTGGCCGTCCAGGTAGCCCTCATTGGGCGAATTGTGGCCAATGCCGCCGACTTTGCGGCGAGCAGTCTTCGGTGCCGTCTTCGGTGTCTTGCCTTCAGGGCTCATCCGCAAAGGCCTCTCTTGCTGATTCATATCCTGATATCGGGTGGCGGTTCTGTCAATCAAGCCGCGCGTTGTATTCGATCGCGGATCACAAGCAATTCAATGGTTTGCGGCCAAACTTGCCTGTAAAGACGTTTCATGACCGTCATAGTTCCCATGCGGGCCGCGTTCGGCATTGCCGCCACTTTGGCTGTCGCATGCGCGGCCATCGAGGTTCGCGCCGAGGATGCCTCGCCCTGGCAGCGCGACACCCATTCCGCGATCCGGCTGCTGGCGGGATCGCGCAGCGGCGCGGTGCTGCTCGGCGGTATCGCTATCCAGCTGCAGCCGGGGTGGAAAACCTATTGGCGGACGCCCGGCGATTCCGGCGTTCCGCCCCGCTTCGACTTCTCCAAGTCCGACAATGTCGAGGCGGTGACGGTATTGTGGCCGGCGCCGATGAAGTTCGATGACGGCGCGGGCGGCTTCTCGCTCGGCTACAAGCAGCAGGTCGTGCTGCCGCTGCGGATCGTCGCCAAGAACACCGACAAGCCGGTGACGCTGCGCGCCGACATCAACTATGCGGTCTGCGACAAGCTCTGCATCCCGGTCGACGCCAAGGCGGAGCTGGCCTTTGCTAGTGTGGCAAGCACCGAGGACGGCAATCTGTCCGATGCACTCAACGCGGTGCCGAAGCCGGCCAATGTCGGCGATCCCAATCCCCTCACCATTCGCGACGTCAGGCGCGAGGGCAAGGCCAACGTGCTGGTCGACGTCACCGCGCCCGGCGGCAAGGAGGTCAGTCTGTTCGCCGAAGGTCCGACGCCGGACTGGGCGTTGCCGATTCCGAAGCTGATCGAGGGCGGTCCGCCCGGCGTCAAACGCTTTGCCTTCGAGCTCGACGGCCTGCCGCCGGGCGCGAGCGCCGACGGCGCCGCGCTGAAACTGACGCTGGTCGGCGGCGACCGGGCTTATGAGTTCAATGTGAATTTGCAGTAGCTTCGCCCCGGCGAACGCCGGGGCCCATACGCCGCGGCGGGTGTGTTGAAACACGGCGGGAGACACCTTTTTCCAACAACAACCTCCTGTGGTTATGGGTCCCCCGATGCGCAATTGCGCATCTGAGCTCAAGGCCGGGACGACGCGGAGATTGAGGCCCGCGCCCCCACCCAACCGAATCTTAACGAATCGTTGATACATCGGAGCATCGCCGCCGCCTCGCGGCCTTTCGAGGATGCCTTGCTGTGGCCGTGATGGACACCGAATCCGCCTCCGCTTCGCCCGCCGGCCCGATCGCGCGCCTGCGCTCGCTGCTTCGCGGTCTCTTTGGTGGTTCGGGCGAAGCGTCGCTGACAAAGCGGCTGGCCGGCACGATCTTCATCATCCGCGTCGTCAGCGCCGCGCTCGCCTATTTCTCGCAGATCCTGCTGGCGCGCTGGATGGGCGGTTCGGACTACGGCGTCTATGTCTATGTCTGGACCTGGGTGCTGCTGCTGGGCAGCATGATGGATTTCGGCATCTCGGCGTCGGCGCAAAAGATCATTCCGGAATACCGCGCCAGCGGCCAGCACGCGCTGCTGCGCGGCTTCCTCTCCGGCAGCCGCTGGATGACGTTCGCGGTTTCATCGCTGGTCTCGCTGGCGCTGGCGGGTGTGGTGAAAACACTGTCGCCGTGGATGGAGCCCAACACGGTTGTGCCGCTCTATATCGGCTGCCTGACCCTGCCGGCCTTCGTCGTTGCCAACACCCAGGACGGCATTGCGCGCTCGCATGACTGGATGCGGCTTGGCCTGATGCCGCAATTCATCGTGCGCCAGTCGCTGATCATCGGCCTCACTGCCGGCGCCTTCGCGCTCGGTTTCAATCTCGGCGCCACGGTGGCGATGCTGGCTAGCGCCGCCGCGGTCTGGCTTGCGATGATCGGCCAGATGGTGGTGCTGAACCGAAGGCTCGCCGGCCACGTTGAGGCCGGCGCGAAAGCCTATGATTTCCGCGGCTGGCTGGCGGTCTCGCTGCCGATCCTGCTGGTCGAGAGTTTCTATCTGCTGCTCTCCTACACCGACGTGCTGATGCTGCAACAATTCCGTTCCTCGGAGGAAGTCGGTGTCTATTTCGCGGTCGTGAAGACGCTGGCGCTGGTTTCCTTCATCCACTACGCGATGTCGGCCACGACAGCGCACCGCTTCGCGGAGTATCATGCGCTCGGCGACAAGGCGCGGCTGTCGGCCTATGTGGCGCACGCGATCCAATGGACGTTCTGGCCCTCGCTCGCGGCCACCATCGTTCTGCTGGCGCTGGGCAAGCCGCTATTGTGGCTGTTCGGGCCGCAATTCGTGGTCGGCTACGACATCATGTTCATCGCCGCTGTCGGCCTCCTGGTGCGCTCGGCGATCGGCCCGGTCGAGCGGCTGCTCAACATGCTGGGCCATCAGCACATCTGCGCGCTGGCCTATGCGCTCGCCTTTGTCATGAACGTGGTGCTGTGCCTGCTGCTGGTGCCGGGCTACGGCGGCCACGGCGCCGCGGCCGCAACCACGATCTCGCTGGCGTTCGAGACCGTGCTGCTGTTCTGGATCGTCCGGCAGCGGCTCGGCCTGCACGTGCTGGCGTTCGGGAAGCGTGGAGCCTAGTAATCCGTCGTAGCGATTGGAGTACGAACCCTCGCGTGTTATCGTTCTACGATGGCGACGGAGAAATCGAACGAGACTAGGCGACGGGGCAACGATTATGTTGCCACCCCCGACGAGTTGCGGATCATCGATGCCGCCATGGCATCCATCGACGCTGGGGAAACTGCGACCGCCGCAGAGATACGCGCAGCTTTCGCCAAATTTCGATCGATGCCCCGCTTTCGCGGGGCATGACGGTTCACTCCGCGGTCCAGCCCCCGTCGATCGAGAGGTTGGCGCCGGTGATCTGGGCGGCATCGTCGCCGCACAGGAACAGCGCCAGTGCGGCGACCTGCTCGGAGGTCACGAATTCCTTGGTCGGCTGGGCGTCCAGCAGCACGTCGCGGATGACCTGCTCCTTGGTAAGGTTGCGCGCCTTCATCGTCTCGGGGATCTGGTGCTCGACCAGCGGCGTCCAGACATAACCTGGCGAGATGCAGTTGCAGGTGATCTTGTGGGTCGCGACCTCCAGCGCCACCGTCTTGGTGAGGCCGGCAATGCCGTGCTTGGCCGAGACATAGGCCGACTTGAACGGCGACGCCACCAGCGAATGCGCCGAAGCGGTGTTGATGATGCGGCCCCAGCCGCGCTTCTTCATGCCGGGCACCGCGGCGCGGATGGCATGAAATGCCGACGACAGGTTGATCGCGATGATCGCATCCCACTTTTCGATCGGGAATTCCTCGATCGGCGACACGAACTGGATGCCGGCATTGTTGACCAGGATATCGACCGAACCAAAGGTCTTCTCGCCGAGCGCGATCATTTCGGCGATCTCGGCGGGCTTGGTCATGTCGGCCGACGAGTAAAGGGCCTTGACCTTGTAGTCGGTCTCGATGCCGGAACGCTCTTTCTCGATGTCGGCCGGTGCACCAAAGCCGTTGATGACGACATTGGCGCCGGCGGCGGCGAAAGCGCGCGCGTAGGCCAATCCGATGCCGCTGGTCGAGCCGGTCACGACGGCGGTCTTGCCCTTCAAAATACCCATTCTGGTCACTCCTGTTTCTTGCTTTCGGGGGCGCTGGAAACGTCCCTCGTGAGATCGTAGGTCACCATGGTCTCCCCGGACTGCGGCCGTTCTAGCCATTCTTTGTGACGCATCGACAAATGCACGTCCCGGGCACCCGCATTCCAGTGCTCGACCACCCCGACATGCGAGAAATCGTAATCCTTGGACGAGGATTCGTAGTTCTTGCTGCGGTAGATCAGGTGCACCACCGTGACGGTGTTTTCCTTGACCGCGTTGCACAGGACCGCCACCGACGGATCATTCTTGAGATCATCGGGCAATTTGGCGACCAATTCACGGAGCGCCTTGCGCGTGTTGTGTACCTGCTTGTTCTTGTCGGTGTTCATCCGGGTACGGCTGGAAAAGCGGATGTCTTTCTCGCGCTCGGCGGCCTCCAGCAGCGTGGCCGGCAGATCGCCGCGCGCGCTGAACAGGTCGACCTGGAAGATCAGGAGATCGCGGTCGCTTTCCTCATCCAGCACGAAATCGAGCGGCGTGTTGGAGGCGATGCCGCCGTCCCAGTAATGCTCACCGTCGATGAGGATGGAAGGAAAACCCGGCGGCAGCGCGCCGGACGCCATGATGTGCTCCGGCCCGATCTTCTTGCCGAGCTTCTTGAATTCGACATTGTCGAAATATTTGAAATTGCCGGAGGTCACGCCGACGGCGCCGACGGAAAGCCGCATCTTCAGATCGTTGATGCGGTCGAAGTCAACCAGTCTTTCCAGCGTCTTCTTCAGCGGCGCGGTATCGTAATAGCTCAGCGATTGCGGGCTGCCCTGCGGCCACAGCGGCGCCGGCGGAAGCCGCGGCGTGAAAAATCCGGGCACACCGAAGGTCGCGATCAAAGCGGCGCTGGTCTCGTTGAACAGCGACCGCGCGCGATCACCCGGCGTAATCGGATTCCACGACACCGGCGACGATACCATGTCCCAGAATTCCTTCAGGCGATCGACGCGTGTCGCAGGGTCGTTGCCGGCAATGATCGCGGCATTGATCGCGCCGATCGAGATGCCCGCTACCCATTCCGGCTCGAAGCCGGAGCGGCACAGCGCCTGGAAGGCGCCGGCCTGGTAAGAGCCGAGCGCGCCGCCGCCCTGCAGCACCAGCACGCGCTGTGCATCAACGGGCTTCGTCGCGGGCGCGGAAACGGATGTATCCATCGTGACCGTCAATCAGAGGGCAATGATTTTAATACCGTGGCGGCAGTTCGCGACGGCGTCAATCAGCGAGATATCTGCAAGGATCACGCCGAGTTTATCGCGGCGCTATGTTTTTGTTTGCGCATGATCTTTTGGGAAAACCCGTACCCACTTGCGCCGGCAGGCCCTGCGGGTCCGGATCATGCGCTAGGTTGACGCCAGAATGAGTGTCCAGAACACCTTGTATTTGGTGTTGGGAGCATAAATCGCCGCGATGCCCAATTTTGTGACACCGTTCTTGAGCATGTTGGCCTTGTGCGGCGGCGAGTCACGCCAGCCCGAGAACGCTTCCGCCAGCGTGTGATAGCCGGCCGACACGTTTTCAACCGCGAGCTTGGCCGGATATCCGGAAGCGCCGAGGCGCTTTTCCAGCGGGCCCTTGACGTCATGATCGAGCTTGTTGCGCTTGGCCATCGCCTGCGATTGCGCTTCGGCGAGCTTCATGAGGTCCGGGTCAACCGCCACGGCGGCAAGGCCGTTGTTCTGGCGGTAGAGCGAAATCATCGAGGCCGCAGCCTGCGGATCCAGCGTAGCGCCGCCATTGGCCATGCTGAGATACATGGTCGGCTGGTCCGGCGCCCTGGCGGTGTCCGCCATGCAGCCGCCCAGCAACAAAAGTCCAGCTATCGCGGCCGCGGCGCGCATGAATCAACCCCCGTGATGTCACGCAGTTGTTGCATACCAACCGTGGCTGAATGGTGAACGTGGGGCTAAATCCAGCCGTCATTCCGGGATGGTCCACTAGGACCAGACCCGGAATCTCGAGATTCCCCGATGCGCAATTGCGCACCTGAGGTTCGCTTCGCGCCCCGGAATGACGACTTCGTCGTCAATCCTGGGCCGCAAAAATACGGTAGCGGCGGGGCTGCAGGCTGACGATTTCGCCGGCCTGGAGTTCCCGGTCGCGGGGGGCGTCGATCTCGATGATGGTCTTGCCCTCGCCGTCGGACAGCGCCACCTCGGCCCGCTGAATCGGACCGAACGAACGGACATGGCGCACCGCGCCTTCCAGCGATCCGGAGCCGGCGGGCCCGATCTGCATGTCATGTCGTCGGACGAACAGTTTCGAAGCCCCGGAAGCCGCGCCATTGGCGGCGATATTGAGCGGCCGGCCGCCGAGCCGCACCGAGCCGCCGCTGACATCCACCGGCAGCACGATCGACTCGCCGATGAAGCCATGCACGAACGCGGTCGCCGGGTGATCATAGACCTCGCCGGGCGTGCCGATCTGCTCGATGCGGCCCTTGTCCATGACGACCACACGGTTGGCGACTTCGAGCGCCTCTTCCTGGTCGTGGGTGACGAAGATCGAGGTGACGTGGATTTCCGAATGCAGCGAGCGCAGCCATTGCCGCAGCTCCTTGCGCACCTTGGCGTCGAGCGCGCCGAACGGCTCGTCGAGCAGCAGGATGCGCGGCTCGATCGCAAGCGCACGCGCGAGCGCAATGCGCTGCCGCTGGCCGCCGGACAACTGGCTGGGGTAGCGGTCGGACAGCCAGTCGAGTTGCACCAGATCGAGTAATTCCTTGACGCGGGCGCGGATGGTGGCCTCGTCCTTGCGAATGGCGCGCGGCTGCACCCGCAGGCCAAAGGCGACGTTTTCGAACACCGTCATGTGGCGGAACAGCGCGTAATGCTGGAACACGAAACCGACATGGCGCTCGCTCGCGCCGCGCGCCAGCGCGTCTTCGTCGTCGATCAACACCTCGCCGGCATCTGGCCAGTCGAGCCCGGCGATGATCCGCAGCAGCGTGGTCTTGCCCGAGCCGGAGGGGCCGAGCAGCGCCAGCAATTCGCCCTGGTCGACTTTCAGGTCGACATTGTCGAGCGCAGCGAAGCTGCCGAACTTCTTGACGATGTTTTTGACTTCAATGGTCACGCGGTTCCTGTCCTTCGTCCAGACGTCGCTCGAGAACGGTCTTCACGACCAGCGTGATCAGCGCCAGCATTGCCAGCAATGACGCAATCGCGAACGACGCCACGAATTGGTATTCATTATAGAGGATTTCGACCAGCAGCGGCATGGTGTTGGTCTCGCCGCGGATATGGCCGGACACGACAGACACCGCACCGAACTCGCCCATGGCGCGCGCGTTGCACAGCAAGACGCCATACAGCAGGCCCCATTTGATATTGGGCAGGGTGACGCGGAAGAAGGTCTGCAGGCCTGACGCACCGAGCGAGATCGCCGCCTCTTCCTCCTGGGTACCCTGCTCCTGCATCAGCGGGATCAGCGCACGCGCGACGAAGGGGAAGGTCACGAAGATGGTCGCCAGTGCGATGCCGGGCACGGCGAACAGGATGTGAATGTCATGCGCCTGCAGCCATGTGCCGAAAAAGCCCTGCGCGCCGAACAGCAGCACGAAAACGAGACCCGAGATCACGGGGCTGACCGAGAAAGGCAGATCGATCAGCGTGATCAGGAAGGTCTTGCCGGTGAAATCGAACTTGGCGATCGCCCAGGCCGCGATGACGCCGAACACCAGATTGAGGGTGACGGAGATCGCCGCCACCAGCAGCGTCAGCTTGATCGCCGCCAGCGCCTCCGGTTCGGCCAGCGCCGCCAGATAGGCGCCGATGCCTTTGGAAAAGGCGCTTGCGAACACCACGACCAGCGGCAGCACGACGAACACCGACAGGAAGCTGACCGCGAGGGTGATGATGATGAAACGGACCGGCCCAGGCTCGGTACGCAGATTGTCCGGCGATGTCCCGGTGCGCGGGCGCGCACGCTCAGTGCGCGAGGGCGGCGGGGAAACGGTGAGGTCCGCCGTCGGGGCATAGGCCCGCAGCTCGGTCGCTGACGTCACCACACTCGATTGCGTCGACATCAGTCCCTCAATGCGCCGGAATACGGGTTTGGGCCCAGCGCTGCAGGCGATTGACCGCGAAGATGATCAGGAACGACGCCAGCAGCATGACAACCGCAATCGCGGTCGCATCGGCGTAGCGGAACTCGGAGAGCCGGATCACGATCAGGAGAGGCGCGATTTCCGACACGTTCGGCAGATTGCCGGCAATGAAGATGACGGAGCCGTATTCACCGACCGCGCGCGCGAACGCCAGCGCAAAACCGGTCAACAGCGCCGGAATCAAGCTCGGCAGGATCACCCTGAACACCGTGTGCCAGCGGTTGGCGCCGAGACTCGCCGCCGCCTCCTCGATCTCGACGTCGAGATCCTGCAGGACCGGCTGCACCGTCCGCACCACGAAGGGAATGCCGATGAATACCATCGCGAGGAAGATCCCGATCGGCGTGAACGCGACCTTGATGCCGAGTTCGGCCAGCGGCGCACCGAGCCAGCCTTTTTGGGCGAACAGTTGCGTGAGAGCGACGCCGGCGACCGCGGTCGGCAGCGCAAAGGGGATGTCGACGATGGCATCGAACAGCCGGCGGCCGGGAAAGCGATAACGCACCAGCGCCCAGACGATGATGGTCCCCATCACCAGATTGACCAGGGCGGCGAGAAACGAAAGCCCGAACGAAATCTTCAGCGCATTGAGCGTGCGGCGGCTGGTGATGATGCCCCAGAACTGATCAAGGCTGAGCTCGAACGTCTTGAGAAACAGGCCGGCCAGCGGCAACAGGATAATAATGGAGAGCCATGTCAGGGTCAGTCCCATGGTGAGACCAAACCCCGGCAAGCTGCTCCGCCGTGCCACCGCTATGCTCACAAGTCCCCCTGATTGCTCGGTAAATCGCCCAGATCCGTTCTAGAGCTCAGTTCTTGTAGATCTGGTCGAAGATACCGCCTTCGGCAAAATGTTCCTTCTGCGCCTTTGCCCAACCACCGAAAACGTCGTCGATCGTGAAAAGTTCGACCTTGGCGAAAGATTTTTCGTATTCCCGGGCGATCTCCGAATCGCGCGGACGATAGGAATTGCGTGCGGCGATTTCCTGACCTTCCTTGGTATACCAGTATTTCAGGTAGGCTTCAGCCGCCGCGCGGGTGCCTTTCTTGTCGGCCACCTTGTCGACGACGGAGACCGGCGGCTCGGCCAGGATCGACAGCGGCGGCGAGACGATCTCGAACTTGTCCTTGCCGAATTCGCGCTGCGCCAGGAACGCCTCGTTCTCCCATGCCAGCAGCACGTCGCCGACACCGCGCTCGACGAAGGTCACCGTCGAGCCCCGCGCGCCGGTATCGAGCACCGGCACGTTCTTGAAGAGATCGCCGACGAATTTTTTGGCCTTGTCGGACGAACCGAATTTTTTCTCGGCATAGCCCCATGCCGCCAGATAATTCCAGCGCGCGCCGCCTGATGTTTTCGGGTTCGGCGTGATGACGCTGACGCCGGATTTAATCAAATCGTCCCAATCCTTGATGGCCTTGGGATTGCCCTTGCGCACCAGAAACACGATCGTCGACGTGTAGGGCGAGGCGTTGAGCGGCAAGCGCTTCTGCCAGTCCGGCGCCACCAGGCCCTTGCCGGCGATCGCATCGATATCATAGGCCAGCGCCAGCGTGACCACATCCGCCTGCAATCCGTCGATCACAGAACGCGCCTGCGAGCCGGAGCCGCCATGCGACTGCTTGATCTCGACGCTCTTGCCGGTTTCCTTACTGTAAGCGGCAATGAACGCCTTGTTGAAATCGGCATAGAGCTCGCGCGTCGGATCGTACGACACGTTGAGCAGCGTTACATCGGCAGCGAGCGCAGAACCTGCCCAGAGCAGTCCCGCGACGAGGGGCAGAATACGACGGAACATCTCAATCTCCATTCGGCCTGGTGAAGGATATCACCGGAACACGCGGGACATAACTCGCGGTGAAGTGGCCTTTAGTCAACGAAACCGCTTTTCATTGTTTGCGGCGGTGCAGTTCATTGTCCTATGAAGTCTTGATCGTGTGGATGCCGCATTCTGTCTTGGCTCTTCCGCGCCAGCGACCGGCACGCGCGTCTTCATCAGGCGAGGTCCGGCTGCTGCACGGCATGCATCCGACCGACAGGTAGCCCGACGCCACCAGCGGATGCGGCGGCAATTTCGCAAGCTGGTAGATCGCCTCGATGTCTTCGCGCGCGACATTGGCGAACGGGTTGAATTTCAGCCTGGCGCCGTCGTCTTCGACGACCGCCATCTCGGCGCGCAGGCCGCCCTGGAAGCGCTTGCGGCCGTTGATCCAGGCCGAAAACGGCGCCAACGCCCGCGCCAGCGGCTCGACTTTACGGATACGGCAGCACGCGTCGGGATCGGAGAACCACAATTCGCGGTCCGGATCCTCGCGCGACAAGGTTTCTTCAAGCGGCTTGATCGAGCGGACGTCGCGCAGGCCGAGCGTTTCGATCAACGTGTCGCGATAGGCCAGCGTCTCCTCGAACAGCCAGCCGGTGTCGAGGAAGATCACGGGAATCGCCGGATCGACGTCTGCCATCACCTTGAGCAGTGCCGCCGATTCGGTACCGAACGACGAGACCACCGCCAATTTATCGCGGCCGACGGTCTTCAACGCCGCTTCAATGACTTCCGCTGATGAGGCGCTACGCAGCGCGCGATCGAGCGCCTGCGCCGCCGACAGGTCCAAAGCTTTCTCTATCACGGCCTGGGGTACGAGCGCGTTCACTGGCCGGCACTCTCCGAATGACGCAGCTGCATCCGCCGATGCAGCGCGGTGAGGCGGCCGTCGCCGGTCGGCTGGTAGAACACCGAATAGCTTTTTGCGGTAGAAGCAAACGCCTCGGCGTCGCTGTTCTTCTTCACTTCGAACGTGTCGAAACCGGCGCGCAGCATGAACACGAACTGATCGCGCAACACCTGGCCGGTGGCGCGCAGTTCGCCGTCGAAGCCGTGACGTTCGCGCAGCAGGCGCGCCTGGCTGTAGGCGCGGCCGTCGCGGAACGAGGGAAACACCAGCGCCACCGCGGCCAGCCGGCCGAGATACGGCACGAGATCGTCGAGGTCGCGGTTGTTCGGCCAGATCACGCCGACCTTGCCCGCGCGCTTCAGCAGCGCTTCCGCATCCTCGAGGAACCGCGCCGCCGGAAGGAGGATCGCGCCGTCGCCGGGCAACTCGGCGCCGTCGGCCACATGGACGAACAGATCGGTGGTGATTCTACCCTGCTTAACGAGTGGCATAGACCCGCTCCTTGAATGGCTCGACACCCAGGCGCTTTACCGCATCCACGAACAATTCCTCGGGGCGATCACGCAGTGCGAGATAGGCTTCGACGATATCCTCGATCACGTCGGCGACTTCCGCATAGGGAATCGCCGGACCGATCAGCGTACCCATCTGCGCGCCCTCGTCGGCGCGGCCGCCGATCGTGATCTGGTAAAACTCCTCGCCGTTCTTCTCGACGCCGAGAATGCCGATATGGCCGACGTGGTGATGTCCGCAGGCGTTGATGCAGCCGGAGATGTTGATGTGCAGCCGGCCGATCAGCTCGGCGGTGTCGTGATTGGCGAACCGACGGGTCAGCTCCTGCGCGATCGGGATCGAGCGCGCATTGGCCAGCGAGCAATAGTCCAGCCCGGGGCAGGCGATGATGTCGGTGACCAGATTGACGTTCGGCGTGGCGAGCCCGATCCGGTCGAGCGCCTTCCATAGTTGCGGCAGGTCGCGCTTGGCGACATGCGGCAGGCACAGATTCTGTTCGTGGCCGACACGGATTTCGCCGAAGGAGTAGCGGTCGGCGAGATCGGCGACCGCATCCATCTGGTCGGAGGTGGCGTCGCCGGGCGGTGCGCCCACCGGCTTCAGCGAGATCGTCACGATCGAATAGCCCTGGACCTTGTGCGGGAACACGGAGTTCCTGCGCCAGCGTTCGAACAGCGGATCATGCGCGGCCTGTTTCAGCTCGTCCGGCATGTGCGGCAGCTTTTCATAGGCCGGATAGGAGAAGCGCGAACGCACCTCCTCGATGACGGAATAGTCGAGCGTCAATCCGACGTCGCCCATCTGCTTCCATTCCTCGTCGACCTCGCGCGCGAATTTCTCGATGCCGAGCTCGTGCACCAGGATCTTGATGCGGGCCTTGTAGATGTTGTCGCGACGGCCGTACTGGTTGTAGACGCGCAGGATCGCCTCGACATAGCTCAGGATGTCGCGGCCGTGCACGAACGGCTTGATGGTCTTGCCGATGAACGGCGTCCGGCCGAGACCGCCGCCGACCAGCACTTCAAAGCCGGTCTCGCCTTCCGCGTTCTTGTACAGGCGCAGCCCGATGTCGTGCACCTTGATCGCCGCACGGTCGTGCTCGGATGCCGTGATGGCGATCTTGAACTTGCGCGGCAGGAAGGAGAATTCCGGATGCAGCGTGGTGTGCTGGCGCAGGATTTCCGACCAGATGCGGGGATCCTCGACCTCGCCCGGCGCGACGCCGGCCCATTGGTCAGAGGTGACGTTGCGCATGTTGTTGCCGGACGTCTGCATCGCATGGATGCCGACCTCGGCAAGGTCCGCGAGCGCGTCCGGCAATTCGGCGAGCTTGATCCAGTTGAACTGGATGTTCTGCCTTGTGGTGAAATGGCCATAGCCGCGGTCGTAGCGGCGTCCGACACGGGCCAGCGCGCGCAGCTGCTTGGACGACAGCGTGCCGTAGGGGATCGCGACGCGGAACATGTAGGCGTGCAGCTGCAGATAGACGCCGTTCTGCAGGCGCAGCATCTTGAATTCGTCCTCGGTGAGCTCGCCGGAGAGGCGGCGCTTCACCTGGTCGCGGAATTCAGACACGCGTTCGTTGATCAGCGTGCGATCGAGTTCGTCATATGCGTACATGATGGATATGCCTTACGCCGGAACCGGAAGCAGATCGATGGTGAGGCCTTCCGACCGGATATGTTCGCGGAGATTGCCGGGCTTGATCTCGCCGCCGTCCTTGAGTTCGACCGGCGCGATATAAGGGCCGATCGCGCCGACGTCATCGGCGGTGGCTTCGCCAAGCAGTGTTCGCGCCTCATCCGAGGTGCGCACGATCGCGGCATCCGACAGGTTCGCCGACCAGCCTTGCTGCGCGGTGCGATAGATCACGACGCCATCCCAGGTGCGGTTGGCGGTGACCATCGAGGGCCCCGTGATCTTGATTTTTTGTTGTAACGGAGAAGTCATTCTGCAGCATCCCTCAATTCGGAGATCACTTGATCGAGATCTGATTGGCGCCACGGTGCGGAATGCGCGACCACGTCACCGATGATGAGAACGGCGGGACCGCCGTCGATTTGATCGACCAGCGCCGGCAAATGTTCGAGCGTGCCGACCACCGCCTGGGCGTCCGGCCGCGTCACCCGCGCGAACACGCCGACCGGCGTTTGCGGCAAGCGTCCGGCGGCGAGCAGGCCCGCACGGATCGCGGGTGCGGCGGTCATGCCCATGTAGACCACGATGGTCATCTTCTTGTCTGTCAGCACCGACCAGTCGACGGTCTCGGCGTCCCTCGCCTTGTGGGCGGTGAGGAAGGTGATGCGCAGCGCCTCGTGGCGATAGGTCAGCGGCGCTTCGAACTGCGCCGCGGCGCCCAACCCAGCGGTGATGCCCGGCACCACCGAGTAGGCGACACCGGCCGCGCGCAACACTTCGATTTCCTCGCCGCCACGGCCGAAGATGAAGGGATCGCCGCCCTTCAGCCGCACCGCGCGTTGTCCTGATCTCGCTGCCTCGATCAGCAGCTTGTTGATCGCATCCTGGCCGATGCCGGGCTTGCCGACGCGGCGGCCGACCGGAATGCGCGAGGCATCGCGGCGCACGCGATCGAGAATCTCCGGCGATACCAGTTCGTCATAAAAAACGACGTCGGCATCCTGCAGCGCGCGCAGCGCCTTGATGGTGAGCAGGTCCGGATCGCCGGGCCCGGCGCCGACCAGCGTCACCCGGCCTTCGGCCTTGCCCTGATCATTGGCACCGGCGAAAGCGGAAGGGTTCGCGATCGCCTGCAGTTGCTTCGCGGCTTCGTCCGTGCGTCCGGCCAGCACCAGCGCGCCGATCGGGCCGTCGATCACGCGTTCCCAGAAACGGCGGCGCAACGAAAATTCGGGGATCCGCGCATGCATCGCTTTGCGAAAGCCGCCGATGAAGCCGGCGAGGTCGCCGATCCGCGCCGGCAGGACAGCCTCGATAGACTCTCGCACGCGGCGCGCCACGACAGGCGAAGTGCCGCCGGTGCCGACGGCAACGACGACGTCGCCGCGATCGACGATGGCGGGAAAGATGAAAGTCGAATGGACGAGGTCATCCATCACATTGACGGGTAGTCCGACCGCCTTGGCGCGTACCGACATCGCCACGCCGATGTCGCCGGCCCCGGCGCAGAGGATCGCGATCACCCCAGCCAGATCGGCGGTGAGCGGATCACCGGCATCAGGCTCGATCCGCGCCACGTCGTCGGCGGCGAGGCCGGAGAGGTCCTGATCGCCGTCGGTCGCGAACCAGCGGACCTGCGCGCCGGCAGCGGCGAGCAAGCGCAATTTGGCGCGCGCGAGGTCGCCCGCTCCAACGAGCAGCACCTTGCCGCTTTGCAGATCCAGAAACACAGGCAGATAGCGCATCAGATACTCGCTTCCCCAACTTGGGGGTTGACTGAAATTATTTTCTATTTATCTCTCGATCAAGGCCTGCAAAGAGAAAATTATTTCTTCTCTATTGCGGTGCAACTTTAGAATTTTTCCACTCTCAAGTCCAAGGCCAAGAGATGCATCTTCTCAACAAGGAATCCGGCGGACACGGGTTGCAGTCCGCGGCCCTCAACCAGGCCTCATCCGCGCCCAAAATTCTGGTCCATGGGCAGCTGCCGCCGCCCTCGATGGACCACCTCGACGAGCTCGAGGCGCAGAGCATCTACATTCTGCGCGAAGCCTTCGCGCGGTTGAAGAAGCTGGCGCTGCTGTGGTCGCTGGGCAAGGATTCCAACGTCATGATCTGGCTGGCGCGCAAGGCCTTCTTCGGCCGCGTGCCGTTCCCGGCCTTGCATGTCGACACCGGCAAGAAATTTGCCGAGATGTATGCGTTCCGCGATCGCTTCGGCAAGGAATGGGAGCTCGATCTCAAGATCGAGCCCTGCCCTCCGATCGACGCCGTCGATCCGACACTGCCGCCGGCCGCGCGTTCCGCCGCCCGCAAGACCGAAGGCCTCAAATGGGCGCTGACCAAATACGGCTTTGACGGATTGATCGCCGGCATTCGCCGCGACGAGGAAGCCACCCGCGCCAAGGAGCGCGTGTTCTCGCCGCGCGGCCTCGAAGGCGGCTGGGATGTGCGCGATCAGCCCCCGGAATTCTGGGACCATTTCAACGCCTCGCCGCCGCAAGGGGCGCATTTGCGCATCCACCCGATCCTGCATTGGACCGAGGCCGACATCTGGGCCTACACCAAGCGCGAGAACATTCCGATCATCCCGCTGTATCTGTCGAAGGACGGCAAGCGTTATCGCTCGCTGGGCGATCAGGACATCACCAATCCGGTGGCGTCGACCGCCTCCAGCATCGATGAGATCCTGACCGAACTCGACGGCACCAAGGTGCCGGAACGTGCGGGCCGCGCGCTCGATCACGAAACCGAAGATGCCTTCGAGCGGCTGCGTGTCGCCGGTTATCTCTGACGGACATTAGGTGTGAGTGCTGCGATGAACATGATCCTCCCCTCAAGCGTATTGGCGACACCCAACGGCACCACGCGGCCGCAGATTCGCATCGTCATCGTCGGCCATGTCGACCATGGCAAATCCACCCTGGTCGGCCGCCTGCTGCATGAAACCGGCAGCCTGCCCGAGGGCAAGCTGGAAATGCTCAAGGCGGTCAGCGCGCGGCGCGGCATGCCGTTCGAATGGTCGTTTCTCCTGGATGCGCTGCAAACCGAACGCGACCAGGGCATCACCATCGACACCACGCAGATCCGCTTCCGCACCCGCTCGCGCGACGTGGTCCTGATCGACGCGCCCGGTCACGCTGAATTCCTGCGCAACATGATCACCGGCGCCTCGCAGGCCGACGGCGCGGTGCTGATCATCGACGCGCTGGAAGGCGTGCGCGACCAAACGCGTCGGCACGGCTATTTGCTGCATCTGCTCGGCATCAAGCAGGTCGCCGTCGTCGTCAACAAGATGGACCGCGTCGATTTCAGCGCCGATCGCTTCAAGGAGATCAGCGACGAGATTTCTTCGCATCTGACCGGCCTCGGCGTGACGCCGTCTGCGGTGATTCCGATTTCCGCGCGCGACGGCGACGGCGTTGCCGAACGCACGCCGCGGATCTCCTGGTACCAGGGGCCGAGCGTCGTCGAGGCGCTCGATGCGCTCGAACCGGCACGGCCGCTGGAGCAGCTGGCGCTGCGGCTGCCAGTGCAGGCGATCTACAAATTCGACGATCGCCGCATCGTCGCCGGCCGCATCGAATCCGGCAGTCTCAGCGCCGGCGACGAGATCGTCATCATGCCTGCCGGCAAGATCGCGAAGATCAAGACCGTCGAGAGCTGGCCGGTAACTCCTGTCAACGGCAGCCACGGCGCCGGCCGCTCGGTCGGCATCACGCTCGACCGCGAATTGTTCATCGAACGCGGCGACGTGATCGCCCATGCCGGCGCGACCCCGCGCGATACGCGGCGGATTCGCGCCCGGATTTTCTGGCTCCACGACAAGCCGCTCGCCAAGGGCGAGCAGATCCTGATCCGCCTCGGCACCCGCGAAAGCCGCGCCCATGTGGTCGCGATCGAGAAGGCGATCGATCCCGGCGAACTCTCCAACGCGGAGACCAGGTCGATCGCGCGCAATCACGTTGGCGAAATCGATATCTCGCTGGCGCAGCCGGTCGCGGCTGATCCCTATCAGGACAATCCGCGCACCGGACGGCTGGTGATCGAAGTCAATGGCCGCATTGCCGGCGGCGGCCTCGTGCTGTCGGTCGATGCCGGACAACGCGCCGTTCCGATCGATATCGTTCCGGTGGAATCTGCGCTGCGCCCCGAGGAACGCTCGGCGCGCTATCGCCACAACGGCGCGGTGATCTGGCTGACCGGCTTGCCCGGTTCGGGCAAATCGACGCTGGCCCGCGCATTGGAGCGCCGGCTGTTCGGCAATGGCGGTTCGCCCATCCTGCTCGACGGCGATACGCTGCGCGCCGGCCTCAATGGCGATCTCGGTTTCTCGGCGCAGGATCGCACCGAAAATATCCGAAGGCTCGCCGAAGTCGCAACCCACCTGGCGCGCAATGGCCACATCGCCATCGTCGCCGCGGTTTCCCCCTCGGCCGATGATCGCGCCGCGGCGCGCCGCATTGCCGACGCCGCATTCCGCGAAATCTATGTCGCAACACCGGCCGAAATCTGCGAAAGCCGCGACCCCAAGGGTCATTACGCCAAGGCACGCGCAGGCACGCTGCAATCCTTCACCGGGATCGGCAATGACTACCAGCCGCCGACCCAGAGCGAGCTGCGGATCGACACCTCGAGCGGTTCGGTTGCCGATGCCACCGATACGATCGAGCGGATGCTGGCGGAGACCGGCGTTCTGTTCGACGAACTGGTCGATCTCGCGGCCAATATCTAAAGCGCTGTCTGTAGGATGGGTTGAGCTCTTGCGAAACCCATCCTCTCGGCTCGAGCGGATTGATTGATGGGTTTCGCAAGGGCTCAACCCATCCTACGCGCTGCACGCCTAGGCCGTAGGATGGGTTGAGCCCTTCGCGAAACCCATCATCCTGCTCCGTGGGTTTAATCCCGTTCGCCAAACCTGCCGTCGTTTTCGGGCTCATGCACGTCGCCAGCCCAATCCTCCGGATAAACCCCAAGCTTCACCATGCGATGGAACGACGAAAACGGCCAGCCCCGCGCTCGCGTCACCAATCCATGCTGACCGGATTGATATGGATGTAATCGACGTGACGCGAGAAATCCCTCTCGTCGCGGATCGTATGCCCCCAGTAGCGCCGCTGCCAGATGCCACGCTAATCGGCCAATATCTAGGCTTTTTGGGGCCTTCTCATCGACCCGGCTTTAGGGCTAAAAGGGCGGCCGACGCTGCCGCTTTTGGCGCGCTTTTTGCTGTTTTCACACTGAAAACGCCCTCCTGTTCGCCGTTTCCACCCGAGAAAGCCCATCATGAATCGTGTCGATACCAACGGATTGAAGATCGCCCCCGAACTGTTCGATTTCATCGCCAAGGAGGCGACCCCCAATACCGGGATTTCCCCCGACGCATTCTGGGCCGGGCTTGCCGCCATCATCGCCAAACTGGGACCGAAGAATCGCGAACTTCTCGCCGTTCGCGACGCGCTGCAGGCCAAGATCGATGGCTGGCACCGTGCCAACAAGGGCAAGGCGTTCGACATGAACGCCTACACGGCTTTCCTCAAGGAGATCGGCTATCTCTTGCCGGAGCCCGCGACCCACAAGGTCGAGACGGCAAATGTCGACGAGGAAATCGGCAAGATCTGCGGTCCGCAGCTCGTCGTTCCCCTGACCAACGCCCGCTACGCGCTGAACGCAGCGAATGCCCGCTGGGGCAGCCTGTATGATGCTTTCTACGGCACCGACGCGATCCCGCACGATCCAAGCGAGGCTGGCCGCGGCTACAACAAGGCGCGCGGCGACAAGGTGATCGCCAAGGCCAAGGCATTCCTCGATGCCGCCGTGCCGCTCGCGACCGGCAGCCACACCAATGTGACCTCCTACAGCGTGATCGCCGGCCAGCTCTCGGCCAAGCTGAGCGGCAACGCCACCGCGCTGAAGTCGGCCGAACAGTTCGCCGGCTATCAGGGTGATCCTGCCGCGCCGACCGCAATCCTCTTGGTCAACAACGGCATGCATGTCGAGGTCAAAATCGACCGCAGCAATACCATCGGCAAGGACGATCCGGCCGGCGTCGCCGACATGATCCTGGAATCGGCGGTGTCCACCATCCTCGACATGGAAGACAGCGTCGCCGCCGTCGATGCCGAGGACAAGGTGCTGGTTTATCGCAACACGCTCGGCCTGATGGACGGCACGCTGTCGGCGGATTTCGAAAAGGGCGGCAAGACGCTCAAGCGCTCGCTCAACCCTGACCGCATCTACAAGACGCCCGACGGCAAGGACCTGACGCTGCACGGCCGCAGCCTGCTATTGATGCGCAATGTCGGCCATCACATGTTCACCGACGCTGTGCTGGATTCAAAGGGCGAGGAAATTCCGGAAGGCCTGCTCGATGCCGCGGTCGCCGGCCTGCTGGCGATCCACGATCTCAAGGGCTCTTCGAAGACGAAGAACAGCCGCACCGGCTCGGTCTATATCGTCAAGCCGAAGATGCACGGCCCCGACGAGGTCGCGCTGACCTGTGAGCTGTTCGGCGAAGTCGAGAAGATGCTGTCGCTGCCGGAAAACACCATGAAGGTCGGCATCATGGACGAGGAGCGCCGCACCACGGTCAACCTCAAGGCCTGCATCCAGAACGCCTCGAAACGGATCTGCTTCATCAACACCGGCTTCCTCGACCGCACCGGTGACGAGATCCACACCTCGATGGAAGCGGGTCCGATGATCCGCAAGAACGACATGAAGGCGCAGCCCTGGATCAAGGCCTATGAAGACTGGAACGTCGACATGGGCCTGATCGACGGCCTGCCCGGCCATGCCCAGATCGGCAAGGGCATGTGGGCCGCCCCCGACAAGATGGCCGACATGCTGACGCAGAAGATCGGCCACCCGCAGGCCGGCGCCACCACCGCCTGGGTGCCGTCGCCGACCGCCGCCACGCTGCATGCGCTGCATTATCATGAGATCAACGTGCAGGCGCGCCAGCAGGAGCTCGCCAGGGGCGGCCAGCGCGCCAAACTCTCCGACATCCTCACCATCCCGGTGTCGCAGTCGAACTGGGCGCCTGACGATGTGAAGCAGGAGATCGACAACAACTGCCAGGGCATTTTGGGTTACGTCGTGCGCTGGATCGACCAGGGCGTCGGCTGCTCGAAGGTACCTGACATCCACGGCGTCGGCCTGATGGAAGACCGCGCCACCCTGCGCATCTCGGCGCAACATCTGGCCAACTGGCTGCATCAGGGCGTCATCACCAAGGATCAGGTGATGGAATCCCTAAAGAGAATGGCGGTCGTGGTCGACGGCCAGAACAAGGGCGATGCGCTGTACAAGCCGATGGCACCCGCCTTCGACGGCGTCGCCTTCAAGGCGGCGTGCGACCTGGTGTTCAAGGGCCGCGAGCAGCCGAACGGCTACACCGAATTCATCCTCACCGCCCGCCGTCGCGAAGCCAAGGCAAGCCAAAGCGGCGAATAGGGAGTGGCGAGTGGCGAATGGAAATTCTATTCGCTACTCACCATTCGCCATTCGCGCCTTCTTCAGGCCGCGCGTATCGTCTGCAGGAATTTTCCGACCTCGAGTTTGAGGCAATTGCCTTCCTGCGAGAGCGAACGGGCGGAACTATGAACCTGTTCGGCCGCCGCCTGGGTGTCGGCCGAACCGCGACTGACATCGGCGAGGCAGCCGCCGACCTCGATGGCGCCCTGGGCGGCTTGCTGGACGTTGCGCGCAATCTCCTGCGTCGCGGTGCCCTGTTGTTCGACCGCGGCGGCGATCGCCGTTGAAATCGCGGAGATCTGCCCGATCGTGCCGCCGATCGCCTTGATCGCGGACACCGACTGCTCCGTTGCCGACTGCATCTGGGTGATCTGGGCGCCGATTTCCTCGGTCGCCTTGGCGGTTTGGGCGGCAAGCGCCTTGACCTCGGAAGCAACCACCGCAAAGCCCCGCCCCGCCTCGCCGGCGCGCGCCGCTTCGATCGTCGCATTGAGCGCCAGCAGATTGGTCTGCTCGGCCACCGCCGCGATCAGCTTGACGACTTCGCCGATGCGGCCGGCCGCCTGCGACAGTTCCGCGATCCGCTCATTGGTCTGCTCGGCCTGACGCACGGCGGCATGGGTGATGTCTTCCGATTGCTTCACCTGACGGCCGATTTCGGTCACCGAGGAAGCCATCTGCTCCGAAGCGGCGGCCGCCGATTGCGCATTGGCCGATGAACGGTCGGAAGCGGATGCCGCCTCTGCCGTATGCTTGTGACTGGTTTCCGCCGTCCTGGTCAGGCTGCCGGCGGCGAGTTCGATCTCGGAAGAGGCCGTTGAGACGGCCTCGATGATCTTGCCGATCGCCTGCTCGAAGCCGTCGGCGACCTGGCTCATCGCCAGCTTGCGTTCTTCCTCCGCCTTGAGCTTGAGACCGGCTTGCTCGGATTCCATGGCCTGAACGCGCAGCGCGTTTTCCCTGAACACCTGGACCGCGCGGGCCATGGCGCCGACTTCATCCGTCCGTTTGAGGGACGGTATTTCAATATCCAATCCACCGCCGGCGAGCCGTGCCATCACGCCGGTCATGCGGGTCATCGGCCGGATCACACCGAGGCCGACGCCGACAAGGCCGCCGCCAATGATCAGGAACACCAGGGCCGAGATGCCCCACAGAATAACGTTGAACGTGCCGACACGCTGGGTCGCGGCCGTTTCGATGGCCGCGTTGTCGTCAGTGGTCTTCTTGACGATTTCGTCGATCAGGGCGCGGTGCGCCAGATAGGCGGCCGAGATTTCCGAATACGCCTTTGCCGAGGCGGCGGCGTCTGCCTTGGCCAAGGCCGGCAGGAACGCCTGCTCGATGGCGGTCCAGAAGCGCTGCACCTCGCGATGCGAATCCACAACGAACTTCGCCTTCACCATTGGCTCCAGGTCAGACTTCACCCAGAACGCGTGGCGCTCGTCATATTCCTTTTTCAATTGCTTCAGCCGCTCGCGACGGTTGGCGAGTTCAGCCGGATTGTTCAGCGCAAGGGTGGCTTCGAGATAGGATTCGATCACATATTCCGGCGGCGGCAGGATGTCGGCGATCAGATCGTTGCCGAGCTTGAGTTTGTTGTAGAGGGGTCCGCCGACCTTGACCTCGCCGAGCGCGAAGATGCCGGTGAACACCACGGCCCCCAGGCCGATTGCCGTGACAAGACCGAACAGGACTATGGCCCGCGTGATCGTCAAACGAAGCTTCATTGCCAACGTTTCCTCAATATCGATCCGGTTCCGCTCTTGGTGAGCCGAACTTAAATTCGCTTGAAACGCGAAGATTATTGCCTACTCGCGTTAACGTTCAGTTTGCCGTCGCATACAACCGCAGTTTCTGCAGCCGGGCCCCGTTCAAATACGGGAGGTGGCGCGCGATCTGTCGCAGGGCTGGTGCCGCTTTGCCGCACCGCAGGAACGTTTGGATCGTGCGCCCGTTGAGAATTCATCCCAACTCACATGGAGAGATGACGATGGATTGGAACCGGATTGAAGGAAACTGGAAACAGTTCAAGGGCGCCGCCAAGGAGAAATGGGGCAAGCTCACCGACGACGATCTCGATGTGATCGAAGGCCGTCGTGAGCAACTCGAAGGCAAGCTGCAGCAACGCTATGGCTTCGCCAAGGACCAGATCCACAAGGACGTGGACGATTGGTTCAAGACCCTCAGATAATCACTGCAAGATGAAAAGCCCCGGCATCGCCGGGGCTTTTTGTCGCTAGATCACGGCGATGTATTTCAACAGCGAGATCACGCCGAGGATGATCACCACGACTCGCGCGATCTGTTTGGCGCGGCCATCAAGCGGCAGCAGGTTGATGAGATAGAGAACGAGAATAACGACGAGAAACGTGACGAGTACGCTGACAAGCATGCGGGCCCCCTCGGCTGGAATAGCGCTGTTGGTATTTTGTTAACGTGTCACCTCACATTGGGTTCCGGGCGGGGAACCTGCGTGTAAAATGAAAACTTCAACCATTTCAATGGCTCCGTAGTTCTACTACGCAGGCGCTGTCTAAGTATTTACCCTTTTCGCCCCAAATGACCGCGGCTTTGGGGGAGCATCATGTTGAACCGTCTGACCGTATCCGCGCTGCTGAAGACCGTCATCCTGGCCACCGCCTTCTGCATCGTGGTGGGCTTCTCGCTCAACGCCTGGGATGCCTGGGGCCGCCTGCAGGTGGCAAACCGCATCTCGGTGGTCACCGACGCATCCGCCAATATGTTCAAGGCAATGCATAATCTGCGTACCGACCGCTCCACGACCAACCGGTTGTTGAATGGCAACGCGCCGATGGACAGCGACATCGAAAAGTATCTGCGCGGCCTTCGTGACACGGAAATGCCGGCGATGAACAGCGCACTTGGTCAGCTCGGCAAGATCGAATTCGCGCAGCAAGCGACGCTGGTCTCCGAATTCGACCGCCTGTTCAAGCAACTGCAGGCACAGCAGAAGGAATTCTGGGAAGCCATGGCTCAGCCCAAGGAATCCCCCCGCCGTCCGGCGCTCGCCAAGGAGTACATGGACACGACGGGCGCGCTGCTCACCACCCTCGACAAGCTCTCGGGGACGCTTGCCGCCAATGTCAACCATCAGGATCCGGTGATCGACCAGTTGCTCGCGATCAAGCAGATCGCCTGGTTGCTGCGTAATACCGCGGGCGAAGCTTCGCTGTTGATTTCCAATGGACTGGGCACCGGAAAGGCGACGGCGGAGACCCGCATGGCCCACACCAAGTTCAGCGGTGGCGCCGAGGCCGCCTGGAATGCGCTGGAACTGACCGCCACTGGCATGCAACTGCCGCCGGCGCTTTCGAGCGCGATGGCTGCGACCAAGAAAGCCTATTTCGAACCGGATTATCTCGCCTTGCGCGAACGCCTGCTGACGGCGCTGATCGCCGGCGAGAAGCCTGAACTGACGGCGAACCAGTGGAGCCCGATCACGGTGGGACGACTCTCGGCCGCCGTCAACGTCGCCGAAGCGGCGCTCGACGCTGCCCGGGACCATACCGTGATGCAGTATTCCTCGGCGCGGCGTGCGCTGGTGGTGCAACTGGTGCTGCTGGTCGGCGCGCTGGCGTTGACGTTCGGCGCGCTGATTCTCGTCACCCGCCGCGTCATCAAGCCGCTGCACAATATGCGCGACGCCATGCTGAAGGTCGCCGCCGGCGACCTGACCGTCGACACCGGCTATGCGGTGCGCAAGGATGAAATCGGCGCGCTCGCCGGCGCGCTGGAGACGTTCAAGCAGCAGGCCGAAGACAAGGTCCGGACGAGGCGCAGGAGCGCGAACGCAATGCCGGCGCCACCGCGCGGCAGCAGGCGATCGAAACCTATGTCGGCGAATTCGAGAGCCTGGTGCGCCAATCGCTCGACCAGCTGGGCGACGCGTCCGGCCAGATGCGAACCACCTCGGACGGCCTGTCCGCGGTTTCCCGCCAGACCAACGCGCGGGTTGAGGTGGCCGAAAAGGCCTCCAGCGAAGCCTCGATGAGCGTCGAGACCGTTGCGGCCGCGTCGGAAGAACTGAGCGCCTCGATCAACGACATCAGCCAGCAGGCCGCGCACGCCGCCGGCATTGCCAGCCGCGCGGTGAGCCAGGCGCGTGAGACCGACGGCACCGTGCAGGGCCTTGCCGCTTCCGCCGGCCGGATCGGCGAAGTCGTCGGGCTGATCAACTCGATCGCCGCCCAGACCAACCTGTTGGCGCTGAATGCGACCATCGAGGCTGCCCGCGCCGGTGAAGCCGGCCGCGGCTTTGCGGTGGTGGCTTCCGAAGTCAAATCGCTGGCAAGCCAGACCGCGAAGGCGACCGAGGAAATCTCCGAGCAGATCTCCGACATTCAGAAGGTCGCGAACGAGGCGATCGAAGCCATCAAGGGCATCGGCGGCATCATCGGCGAGGTCAACGAGGTCGCGACCGCGATTGCGGCCGCCGTGCAGGAACAGGGCGCCGCGACGCAGGAGATCACGCGCAGCACGCAATTCGCCGCGCAGGGCACCAAGAACGTCTCCGACAACATCTCGGGCGTGAAAACCGACGCCGATGCGGCAGCCGCCGCTGCCGACGACGTCAAGCACGCCTCCGAGACGCTGGAAACGCAGAGCAAGCAGTTGGGTACTCAGGTCACTCAGTTCCTCGGCAAGATCCGCGCGGCCTGATTATTCCAACGGGAGCTGTCATGCCCGGGCTTGACCCGGGCATCCACGACTTACTTTTCCGTCGACACCACAGACGTGGATGGCCGGGTCAAGCCCGGCCATGACGGAAGTTGAGATGTCGCGTCCCTAACCAATCTCATTCACTCCCGCGCCACCACCGGCACGCGTTCATATTTCGCGCGCAGCTTGTCCGAGGCGGGTGAGAAGTTCAGCTCGGCGCCGCGCTTGTCGGCGCTGCGGCCGGCCACCAGCAAACCGTTTTCTCCGGCGACGATGTCGCCCTTGCGCAAGGTCGGATCGGCCTCGATCTTGACCTGTGCGAGCCCGATCTGATCCTTGTCGTTGCAGGTGCACCCGGCCACGAGTTCGTTGCGATAGCGGAACGCGTTCGGCAGTTCCGAATAGGGCTTTCCGTTCTCGGCGGCGTTGTCGATGTTGCTGCCGTAGAACACCTTGGTCTCGCTGGCCGGGCAGAAGCTGTCGCAGGACGCCGCACGGCTGGCATTGTCGGAGCCAGTCACCGGAAAATAGCGTCCGTCGCAGGTACGCACGCAAAACGCCTGACCGCCGCCGCCATAACGCCGCGCCTCGCTGCGCTGAACCGGCATCGGTCCGCCGTCGTTCGCAAACGGCAACGAAATATAAGGGCCCCTCGCCCGACCCATGCCGCCGAACAGGGCCGAGAAGAAGTCCTGGGCCTGCGCCGCAGGCGCCAGCGCAGAAGCGCCTGCCAAAGCCGCCGCGCCCAGGATTGCCATTCTACTCACGTGCATTCGCTTCTCCCGCTGGGTCGTCGGCTCAGTTGAGCTGCGACGCCGTCAAATTCATTGCCTGCCGCCCCGAGGGCGGCGGCGTCAGCGCCGGACGTGCCGGCCGCACGCTGATGGTGGTGCGCGTCTCCATGCGCGGCGCGTTCTTCGGCAGCACCACGACCTTGGTGCCGACATCGACCCGGCTGAAGAGATCACTGACGTCCTCATTCGTCAGGCGAATGCAGCCTGAGGAAACGAACTTGCCGATCGTCGAGGGATCGTTGGTGCCGTGGATGCGGTACTGGCTGGACCCGAGATACATCGCCCGGGCGCCGAGCGGATTGCCTGGGCCTCCGGCCATGAAGCGCGGCAGATAGGGCTGGCGCGCGATCATCTCGGCCGGCGGATGCCAATCCGGCCACTCCGCCTTGCGGCTGATGGTCTGTACGCCGGACCAGGTAAAGCCTTCGCGGCCGACGCCGACGCCATAGCGAACGGCGCGGCCCTGCCCAAGCACGTAATACAGCGCGGTGTTGCCGGTATCGATCACGATGGTACCGGGCGCCTCCGACGTGTTGAAAGCGACCACGGCACGGCGCAGCCGCTCCGGCACGACGCCCGCGTCGGGCGTTGCCGGCTCAACCATCACCTCATCCGCGGGAAACGCGTTTGGCTGGGTGGAGGCATAACCCAGCAGCTGCGCGCTCGCCGCGCTGGAGAATACCGAGGGGGCCAGCAGCATGGTGCTGATGAAGACGAGCGCGTGGGTTACGCGCGACGGACGCCGGCGATGAGAGGACTTCGTCATGGGACTGCCCCGGTTGGATACGCATCGTGTGATGCTCTGGATGGGCAACGCGACCGGGGCTGCGCAGTTCCCTGCGACTCGAGCTGGCAGGCTTGCTGTCAAGCCACCGGCACTCACGCTTCCGCGATGGAACTTTTGCCTCGACCTTCTGTTGTGTGACCTGAGAATTCGGTTCGCGGGGCGACGTCGCGGCTGCCATGTCATCACCGCCTCGCGCGGGGGAGAACCGTTGTGCGTGTCTCGCCGCCCAAACCTTTGCCAGAAGAACGCAGGGCGCCGTCCGATGAAAGCAGCCCGACGGAACGCAGGCCGGCGCAAGGCGAGCACAAGCCAACTGAACGAAAGCCATCCGACGGCAAGGCCTCAGACAACAAGACCTCTGACCACAAGGCTTCGCAGGGCGACCGTCAAAAAGCTAGTGCGGCAGAAGGCAAACCGCTGCCCGACGGCCATGTCGAACTGCCTCCGCTGATCAGCCGCGCCGAAATCGTCGCCTTCTCGCTGGTATCGTTGCTGATCATCTGCATCGTCGCCGTGCTCTACGCCGCGAAACCGTTCTTCCTGCCAGTCACGATGGCGTTCATCGTCGGCACGATGCTGTCGCCGGCGGCGAACTTCCTCGAGCGCTATCGGATACCCCGGGCGCTGGGCGCCGTCCTGATCGTGTCTGCCGTCGTCACCGGCGCAGCCTTCATGATCGGCCTGATTGCGTCGCCGGTGATGGAATGGAGCGGCAGGCTTCCGGAACTGGGGGCAGAGCTGAAGGAAAAAATGCACGTCTTCGACCGGCCGCTGGCGCTGTGGCGTCAGCTGCAAGGCCTGCTCGGCAGCTCCGACACGCTGGCGACATTCCACATACCGAAATTCGAATGGGTGCAGCCGACGCTTGAATTCCTGTCGCCGACCCTCGCCGAGTTCCTGCTGTTCGTCGCCACCCTGATCCTGTTCATCGCGAGCTGGAAGGACCTGCGACGGGCAATGGTGATGAATTTCGGCGACCGGCCGGTACGGTTGCGAACGCTGCGGATCCTCAACGAGATCGAGGAGCACCTGGGCAGCTATCTGATCATGGTGACGATGATCAATGTCGGCGTCGGCATCGCAACCGGCATCATCTGCGCAGTCACGGGCATGCCCAATCCGGCAGCCCTCGGCGCGCTGGCCGCGACCTTGAACTACATTCCGATCATCGGACCGGTCGCGATGTTCGTCGTGCTCGTGGTGGTCGGCCTTGTCGCCTTCCCGACGATCAGCGCAGGGCTGCTCGCGCCGCTGCTGTTTGCGGCGATGACCTTCCTCGAGGGCCATTTCCTGACGCCGACGATCGTCGGCCGCAGGCTCGAGCTCAACGCGCTGGCGGTGTTCATCGCGCTGGCGTTTTGGACCTGGCTGTGGGGACCGATGGGCGCATTCCTGGCGTCGCCGATCCTGATCGTCGCGCTGATCCTCAAGGAGCATCTGATGCCGGTCAATTCGCCGCAGTTGCCCTAGAATCAAAGGGTTTCGCAGCAGGAACTTCCGCTTCGGGCAGGCGTTTCCTCGATACGCAAATTGAGTGCCCGGGAGCTTTTGATGTCGATGACGAATGGCGAAGCCGCAAAGAGCATGACGGATAAAGCGACCTACGAACGCCTGGAAAAGGATGTAACCGCCGTGAAAAACGATATCGCAGCCCTCACCGACCAGATCACCGATGCGCTCAACAGTTTTGCCGGCACCGCGGGCAAGCAGGCGCGCCGCGGCTACAGGCAGGCGCGCGCCAATGCGGAGCAGGCGGTGGACGACATGTCCGAGCGCGGCAGCGCCATGATGGACGCGGCTCAGGATGCGGCTTCCTCGATCGAGGAATCGCTGGAAGACGTCATCACGCAGCGGCCGCTGGCAACCGTCGGCCTCGCACTCGGCGTGGGCTTCCTGCTCGGCGCGATGTGGCGCCGGTAATCCGGCGATGATGCAATGATGACCCGCGCCGGAAAGCCAGCCTTCGTCTCTCGATGGCGGCGCTGGCGCGAGGTCGTTTCTTTTGTTGATGCTCTTTTCAGATCGAGGCGGGCCCATGTTTCAGCGACTGATCGATGACTTCAAGGATTCGACCGGCACTGCGCTCCGGCTGACCTCGCTGGCGGCAGCAGCCGCCGTTGCTTTGCTCGTCACCACATCGTTTCTGTGCGCGGCCGCCTTCATCTTCGTGCTGGAGAAGTATGGCCCCGTTTATGCTTGTCTGACCGGCGCCGGCATCTTCTTCGTGGTGACGATGATCGCGACGATCTCCTACATGGTGCGCAAAAAACAGATCGAGACGCGCGTCAAGGAGACCACAAAATCCGCCGCCCAAACCATGCTGGCCGATCCGATGCTGGTCGCGGCCGGCGTCCAGTTGGTGCGCGCGATCGGCATCAAGAAGCTGATTCCGATTCTCGCGGTCGGCGGCCTGGCGCTCGGATTTTTGGCCAGCCGCGGCCAGAGCCAGGCCGGAGGCGAGGCCCCGGCGGAGTAGGTTGGTACTCTCTCTGCTGTCGTCCCGGCCTTGAGCCGGGACCCATACGCCGCGGCAGTTCTTGTTTGCAGAAGGTCTCTAACGCCAGCGCTCCTAACCGATGGGCCGCGGCGTATGGGTCCCGGCTCAAGGCCGGGACGACAGCGTGCTTGTTGCTGCACTGTACTGAACACACCTTCGCGTTCTCGCGACGCATTGCGCCCGAGCTTTGCCAGAAATCCTTGCCCTCGAAATATGAGGGCGCAGGGAAGACCGGGTGCGCGCTGCACCCGCGGTCCCGTGTGCGGTTAGCACAAAACAAAATGCACACGAGCATACAGGGCAGCGGAGAACACCCGGCCTTCCCTGCGCAATGGCTTTACGGCTTATATCGCGCTCTCCCCGGAGACGAGTTCTTGGTTGACTCCGTCGCCGCCGGTTCAGCTCTCGCCTACCCGACAGCTTGACACCTGCAACGGGTGCCAGGACCACACGGTTTTGCCGTACGCTTAATCCACGCCGTCGTCAGACGTGAACAAGCGTCCACCGCAACCCGCCCAACGTCCGTGACGACGGCCGACGCCCTTCTGACCAGG